>NZ_FZMA01000039.1:0-72622 GCF_900197775.1 Helicobacter salomonis | reverse complement strand
GAAGTGAAGCAAGCCTTGAGCTATGATTTTTATAGCTTTAGTTTGGCGTGGAGAGTGGCTTTTGAGGACAACCATATCAAGCTAGAGCCTGTGCGTGCCCTTAAGGCTAAAGTGCCCGCTAATTTGGAGTATTTAGCCGATTATTTAATGCGTAAAATCTATGCTAAGAGTGGTCTGCCTGAACAGACCAAAAAGGCTTTACTCTTTGTGCTCAATAAAGCACTTAACACGCAGGAGGAAAGGATTGTGAATGCCGATCATATCAATTTAAACTTGAAAGATTTGAAAAGGCCTGAGTATGGGATATGACAACATTATCGTAAATGCAATATGGCAGGCAGCACACGAAGTTGGGCGCAAAGTGGGCATGCATCCCACCTCATATCAATACAAACAGGAACAGGAAAGCAAACCACCTAAATTCGAGCAATACAAAGCCGAAATTGAGGCGATGAAAAAGAGGGTAGAGGAAAAACAAGCGGCATTTGATGCCTTGCAAAAACCAATGAAAGGATAAATATGGGATTGTTTAGTGCAATAGGGGGAGCAATTAGTGCGGCATGTAGTGCTATTGGAAGTTTAGCTAGCAGTATAGGCGCAGGGTTAGCTAGCTTGGGCGCAACTTTGGCGAGTTTGGGGTCGGGCTTATTGCCCATTGTGGGTATTATTTTTGCGGTGGCGCAGGTGTTGGGTATTTTTAGCAAAGAGGATAAGGTAGAGGACATGGAAGATTTGGGTCACCAAGTCGCTAATTGCAATAAAAAGCCCGAAGAGTTTGAGAGCTACCAAGCCTTTATTGACTATGCGCGCGCCAATGTGGAGAAACCCTCCAAAGAAGACAAACTAAAATGGAGTGATGCAGACCATCTCAAAAACACCGCTATAGCCGCAGCCGTATCGCTTAAAGCTATTGAGGAAAAAAAGGGAGTAGAACTTAGCCCTGAGAGCTGGGTAAGTCTTAGCGCGCATGTAGAAGGTGCTGGGGGCACGCCAGAGCAAAAAGCCCAAGTTTTAAATGGTGTGTTAGATAATTTTAAGGGTGCAGACATGGACAAGCTCACCCAACACTTAGAGGGCAAACTAGAGAGCACAGCTGATCGCATTTTAGTTTCTGATAAGCTCAATGACATGTATCAAGCCTTGAACCCGGACATGAGTGCTAAGGAAGTGTATCAAGAAGTGGAAAAATTTGAAAAACCCGTTGCAGTAGGAAAGGTCGATGGCTAATTTTTTCATCGTGCATGTAAATGGTCAAATCGGGGTGGGAGTTTTTCAAGCTAGTGGTTTTGAAGTGTTGCGGTGTAATGGAGAATTGTGGCAGGAGTTTAACCCTGAGAGCTTTTGGGGGTGGTTTATAGACAAAGCAGGGCTAGATATTGACGCAGGGCATGGCTTTGTGATTGCCAGCGATCAAGAAAGTTTTTCAATTCCCGCAACAATACAAATTACAACCAATCTTGATCTCAGTCAAGAAGCCGTGCAACAAGCTTTAGGGTGTTTTGTTAGAAGTGCAGAAAATCTTCATCTAATGACTTACCCTGAGGGTTTCAGAATGACAGAGAGAACGCCAGCTCCACTAACTCAACAAACTCCGCAGAGTCAACAGACTTCTCAAACCACACAAGCTCCCCAAGTGCAGAGCGCGCCACAAAATAACTCCTCAAACCAATACGGAGCTTTGTTGCGCTATTGTTGGCGTAAAATGGAGGAGTATAGAAAAAGTTGGCATACTCCCCTTAGCTAAAGCTAGGGGCTTTAGCACGCGAGTGGCAAAACTCTAGTTCAGCGTGCTAGGTGTTTTGTCTGAGTTATCCTCAGACGCCTCAATCCACGCAATATCCCCTGTCAAAACACTGCGCTTGCAATTCTTGAGTAAACCCCGGCTCCAAGCTGTCCAAAGACATTAGGTTATGTCTGTGGGGATCGTCTCTGCTTTGGCGATAAAAAATCAAAGTGCGCACCACCTTTTTATCCCCATTATCACCCACTCTAAAGAATTGCTGGCTGAATTGATGCAGATAAAAAGTGCCCTTTACTAGTTTGAAAGTTACATAGAGTTTAGTGTAGATATTGTCGGCAGAGGGGTCGTATTGTCCCATCTCAAAAGTCAAATAAGGGGATTTGTAGGCTAAATCCACTTGCCCTTGATGGATGCAGAGGGTTCGACTGAGTAATTTGCCATTGTGGCGCGCTAGCACGCAGATAGAATTGGGATCATTGGGGTTATTCACATAAGTCGTGCGTTTGCTAAAGCTATAACGATCATTGCCTACATTGAAGGAGAGCAGGTCTTCGTTTTTGGTTCTATATTCGGACTCACAGGGGGTAGAGTCATTGGAGTTATTGATGTCCATTTTGAAACATGTAGAGTTTTGAGGTTTGCGCGCACTAGCGAGGCTAGCGGGCTGATTTTGCAATTTCTCTAACAGCTTGTCATTGACATCGCCCATCGCGTAAATAGGACTCTCTTGCTCATAAAAGGTTTTGGGGGCTGCACTGGGAAAAAGAGTGTTATCCAAAGTTTGCTTGGCATAACGGGTGAGATAAAAAGTGCCCTCAATATTCTTAAAGGCTAAGAGAGCTTGTGCGCTTGTGCTGGAAGTGGGTGTGTGCACGCCAGTCTGGACCAGCTTAATCAGCAGAGTGTTTTTAGTGCTTTCCACATTTAGTTTTTCATAGCCCCGTAAGCAGAAACCCCTGTAAAGTTTCTCATTAAAAAGGACTCCCGTGCACACGACGGGGGGACGGGTGTTGTCTTTGATCGTGTTGATCACATAGAGCAGCATATAGTATCGATTCTGGATTGAAAAAGAATAGCCCGTAGCCTTTGAGTACACACTATAATTACCATTTTCTAGTGAGTTATAACCCTGTTGGCGCACAAAATCATCTGACCACCGCTTCACCTGATCTAGGGCCTGAAAATAATCCAGAGCACATAGAGGATACACAGCCCAAATTAGTGCAAAAAATATTGCTCTCATCACACTCATACCTTAAATTTATCGATCTCAACCCCTAATGCGCCGTATAAGTCATCTAAAGATGTGCTGGTCTTACGCATTTTTTCAATGTCCTCCTGTTCTAAATGCGCTAGAGTACTGAGTGTCTTTACCTCTTCGTTAATATTACGGCTATCCTGCACAACTCCCTGCAAACGCTGGGTATCCTCGCTGGCATATTGAATCGCCTTAGAAATCTCCTTGACGCTTTGTTGCATGACCTCTTGCGCACTGATCGCAAGCTGGGAAGTTTGGTTGAGTTCCTTAGCATTTTGCCCTAAATGCTCGTTGATATCCTCCACACCCTGCACCATTTCACTGATGGTGGCATCAATGCTGGTCAAACTGCTTTGCGTTTTCTCAGCGAGTTTACGCACCTCATCGGCCACTACAGCGAAACCCCGCCCGTGTTCACCAGCTCTAGCAGCTTCGATTGCAGCGTTTAGAGCAAGCAAATTAGTTTGGGCAGCGATGTCATTGATGATGGTCAAGACCTCCTTAATACTCTCTGTGCTCTTGGCGGTCTCCTCTAATTTATGTGCAAATTCTATGCTCTGACTGGCATTGTGCTCTAAGCGGACGCTTAATTCTCTCATTTGATCGTGTGCGGTGTCCAGATAAGTACCAGTCTGATTGAGCTTTTGGTTATTGCTCTCCACGCCTTTAACATATTCCAGAATAGTATCAATATTGTGCTGGCTACGCTTAACAGCCTCTTCCACAACAGCAGTCGCACGGTTAGCACGGGCAAGTACGCTCGTAGTGCTTTCTATAAGCGTGCTGGACACCTTAGCGCGTTGACTGCTTATCTCTTTGATGTGATACATCACTGTCTGCATCTGTTCAATAAAGGTATTGATATTGCGTGTGATGGTCACAATCTCATTGCGTTTGCTCCGATTGGTGCAAGGAAGTCGTTTGGTCAAATCCCTACTTCCTGTGGTGAGATCCAAGCTCAAACGCTTGAGACGATCCAAGGGGCGCATTAAATAGTAAATCCAGGACAACATGATGCTCAGGGTAATAAAGAGAGCCATTAATGATACTACCAACATGAGTGCCCGTAATTTTTTAATATTCCTGAATGCGATTTCAGTAGGAATGCGTGCAACCACTTTCCAATGACTATTAGCTACGCTTGTGTAGACAAGTAGAGAATGGTCAATTTCCTTATGGCCATGCAACACCCCCTGCTGTGTGTTGAGCAATTTATGGGCAACACCCTTGAGAAATGAGCCCGCATCGGCAATGTTCGTCCCTGGTTTAAGCTTATTAGAGCCCAAGACCAAACCATTGCGATCGATGAGATCCAACCCTCCTCCCTCTTCAGTGACCATCCGCTTGACATGTTCTTCAAAAAAGTCTAAGGGGAGGTCAGCAGCCATGACCCCTAGAAATTGTCCCTGCACGACCAAGGGTTCACTATAAGTAATCACGGGTTTACCTGTATAAGCATCCTTGTAAATCTCAGAAATCACAATCTGATTTTGGGTATGTGCCTCCTTATACCATCCTCGTACTCTGGGATCATAACCAGAAGGAGGAGGCCCCAAAGTGGAGATAAAAGAACCATCACTCAAACCAATGTAGACATGCAGAGCGTCTAAATTTTTACCTATATACCTGAGATTTTTTAAGAGCGTATCCGTGTTTCCCTCCCAATCATCGCGTACTTTTTCCACAGCTACTCTGAAAAGCTTGTGAGTATTTTGGTTCCAAGCCACAATCCAATTTACATTGGCTTTAACAATTTCGAGCAAGTGTTCCTCAGAATTTTGTTTGATGATTTTATTTGTGAAACGTTCTACAAATGTGCCAAATGCCATGAAACTCGCGGCCAGCACCACCACCAACATTAACGCGATTTTTTCTTTGAAACTCATCTTAATATCCTGTGTCAGATAGAACAAGAAGGCAGAATCGAATTCTTAAGTGAAATGCCCAGCCAGCAAAGACGAGTAAACCAGCCTGATGGTACCGCTTACAGACTAAATCCCAATCATGAGAGATTCCGCTCTATATTCACAAAACTTTGTAGAGCTAGGATTTCTGCTACATTTTTGTTTCATTCATGCCTACTCGTATTTCTGCCCTCAAAAGCATAAAACACTTCGCACGCCTGTCAAGCTAATTTAAGCAGGAGCTCCACCTACTAAACACGATTGCCATTTTAGCATGTTTTTGAGTATTTGTAGGGTCAATTTATCTAAATGCACGAAAACTCCGCCCTTTGAAGCGGAGGTGTAAGCACTTAGTGGCTTTAATTGTGCTACAATCGATAGAGATGTCGCTGTAGGCATTATCAAACACAAAGCCCTTCGTGTTGGTATCCTTTGGGGTTCTTAAGGATGGGCGTTTCATATAGAGTTGGATGGGTCTTGTCGAATCTGAAGCGTTGTTTTGCCGCTGTATTAATGTGGGGTCTACCTTTGAGGGGGGCAGAGATTGTGATGGACCCTTTTGGGTATCTGGGTATGATTTACAACCAGGGTCTTGAACACCGCACACATGGCTATGTGGGATTTGACGCACGCGTAGGGA
This sequence comes from Helicobacter salomonis, assembly GCF_900197775.1. Taxonomy (NCBI): domain Bacteria; kingdom Pseudomonadati; phylum Campylobacterota; class Epsilonproteobacteria; order Campylobacterales; family Helicobacteraceae; genus Helicobacter; species Helicobacter salomonis. Next base: position 67,079 of record NZ_FZMA01000039.1, on the reverse strand, counting down.
CTAATTTCTCCTTTAACAATGGTTGGGCCTTTGGAATTGGGGCAATTGGGGCATGGAATGTCTACAGTCATAACAAACGCTTTCAACCCATTGTGAGCGTGGGAAATGTCTTGGGGAGTGTGGAGAGCAATATGCGCCCCTACTTGAGCATGGGGGATATTTCAGATGCCTATGTCAAGTTTGACACCCAACGACTCAAATTTTCTATGGGGCGCTTTGACACCAACTTTGTGGATTTTGATTGGATTCAGGGAAATATCCAGGGTGGGAGTTTGTTCATCCATCGCAATGATTTTCGCTTTTGGGGGATTTTCATGGATTCCATGCTCTACAATGGTTATCAGGGCAATGATTTGCAGGGACCCCGTATTGCCACCAGCATCAACGCGTTAGCTTCTTACGATCCAGTGTCTAAAAAGAAATATGTGGGCGGAGAAGTAATTGCCTTTGGCATGGGCTATGCCAATAAGGGCTTGCAAATCTCTCCCTTTTTGCTCGCAGATACCAAACTCCCCCTCCCTGCAACTGGAACACTCTTTCAATTGGGCTTTAAAGCACAATACCAGCATGACTTGCCCCAGCATTTCAAATCTTACACAATTGTGCATGGAATCTATCAATACGGAGCCACAGGCGGAATCAAGCAGGAGTCTCAGGGGGGATTGTTTTGGGCAGATCAGACTTTTATATACAAAATTTTCAATTTTGGCTTAGGGTTTTATGCTGTGCCTGCATCGGGGCGCAAGGGCTTTTTTTGGTCTTTTGACGACAAGAGCAAGTTTTATGGACGGGGAATCAACTCTGTGGGTGTGCCTGCAATCTACTTTGCTAATGGTACCTATACGGGCTATCTCTTTGGAGGCATGAAAACCAAGAAGGTTCGTGTCGACTTAATGGTAGCCTATGGAATCTACCAGGAGTACTCCATCATGACTAACTACAAGGTATGGCAGTACCAACAGATGATCTTAGACGCAGGAATTGGCTATGTCTACTCCTATTCTCCCAAAGTGATGAGCAATATCGGGAATTCTTCCCTTGTGCTCTTTACCAAGTTTTCTTATTGATGATTCGCCTCCACAATTTGAGCAAGTCCTATGGTAGGCATCGGGCGCTCGATCATCTCAATTTGGAACTCCCTACCTTTAAGATGATTGGACTTTTAGGGCCTAATGGTGCGGGCAAGAGCACCTTACTCAAAATTCTTGCAGGCATGTGTGTGCGCTATGAGGGTGAGGTTCACATCGCCAACCAACATGTGGGGGTGGCTACTAAACAATGTGTAGCTTATCTTCCCGAACATAGTTGCATGCCCCCCCATGCTAGTGCACAAGAGATGGTATGCTTTTATGCAGATTTTTTCGCAGATTTCCAAGCTCAACGCGCCTTAGAGCTCTTAGAGCGCTTTGAAATTCCCTTGAAGCAGTCTTTTAAACGATTATCTAAGGGGACACAGGAAAAATTTCAACTCTTGCTTATTTTGGCGCGTAAGGCGCGGCTATTTCTTTTTGATGAACCCTTGAGTGGAGTCGACCCGCTCGCGCGCGCAGAGATTTTACAACTCATTGCGGAGGAATGTGCCCATGCTAGTGTGTTGCTTTCCACACATTTAATTCACGATGTGCAGGGCTATATCGATCAAGCCATCTTTTTGAAAGCAGGGCGCATTATGGCTTGCCATGATGTCAGACAAATGGACTTAGAGCAGCTTTATAGGGAGTATATTGCATGAAGCATATTTTTAAGTATGATTTCTTAGATAGTTACACGCCCATTGTGGGAACTCAAGTCTTTTTGTTAATTTGCACCCTATTGGTCAGCAAAGATTGGCTGGCTTTAGATTTTTTGGGCGAGATGCTGTTTTTCTTTGGCAGTGGAATTTTGGTCGTGTGTTTGATTGTAGCACTTCTACGCTCTTTATCAGAAACACTCTTTGGAAAACAGGCCTACTTGACATGGAGTTTACCTCTGAGTGTGGATCAAATCCTACTGCCCAAACTTATGATTAACCTCTTTTGGATCGTGCTTAGTCTGTTCTTCTTATTGCTTGCTCTTGCACTCTCTTATGCGCTTAACCACAGCCACGAGTTTTTCCATGCTCTTTTAAGTTCTCTCTATAAGAATTGCACACAATTTGGCAAGCACGCTCTCACTCTTCTCTTTTTCTTTGCTCTGCTCTATCTCAAATTCCTCCTGGTCTTGAGTCTGTTGCATGCCTTCAAATTAAAACGCCTGCGTAAGCTCATAGGTTTAGCGCTTTTCGTGCTAATCGGTGTGTTCCTGGATTTGCCCTCCCGTTGGCTCTATCAATTTTACCAGCACACATTAGATTACGGATATATAGAATTCTATCTCAAACTGCCTTTTTTAGAAAAACATGCCATCGTTGTATTTTGGCTTTTAGAGAGCTGTAAAATTATCGGGCTTTATTTGACAATCCGCTGGTTACTCCTTAGACATTTGAATTTAGAATAAAGGGATTTACAATGAAAATGCAAGGGATATTTTTAGCTTTATTCTTAGCAGGCGTTCTTCACGCTCAGAGCGGTTATTGTAGCGACGAGTGTGAGGGGAGTCCAGGTGAACGCCTGCCCCCTATGGAGTTTCACTGGAGCCTGCCCCACTCCATAGAACACTACCGCACCCACCCTAAAGCCCGCGCCAGAATGCTCAAACGATGCCAAGAAGCTTTTCAGTCCACACTAAAGATTAACTACATGAGCCAGAGCTTTAAGCAGGATTGCGACAATGCCCGTCAAGCTGATCAGCCGGGCATCGCACCTTGATACCTCATTTTTGTTCGGGTTGCCAGATGGTCTTCTCTGAAGGCTTGTAATCTTGCTCGTCCTCTAGGATTTGTGCTTTACTTTCCGCACACCCATTGAGAATAATCACCAATGCACCCACCAGTAATAACCAACGCATGCAGGTCCTTTCACAAATCTAGTGTAAAGGTGGTATTGTAGCTAAAAATCTTAACCGACCGTCATACGTGCGTTGTGCTTGAGCATGTCTGCGAGTAAGAAAGCGAGTTCAAGGGCCTGTGTGGCATTGAGTCTAGGATCGCATTGAGTATGGTAATTGTGTTGAAGAGTTTCCTCTGTAATGGCCTGAGACCCCCCAATGCATTCTGTCACATCACAGCCTGTCATTTCCAAATGCACACCCCCCACACAACTTCCCTGCGCGCGATGAATCGCAAAAAAATCCTTCACTTCCTGCACAATTTGGGTGAATGAACGCGTCTTTACACCACTCCTAGTCTTGATCGTATTGCCATGCATGGGATCGCAAACCCACACAATTTCTTTTTGTGCCTCCAACACCCCGCTCAAGAGAGGCGGGAATTTTTCCTGTAAGGCTGATCCCATGCGCACAATGAAACTCAAACGACCCGCCTCATTATGTGGGTTGAGAATCTCGCAGAGTCCTAGGAGTTGCTCTAATGTAGCGCTAGGACCAATCTTGACTCCTATGGGATTGCCCACACCTCTTAAAAACTCTACATGAGCTTGATCTAGACCCTTAGTGCGATCCCCAATCCAAAGCATATGGGCAGAGCAGCCATACCACTGAGAAGTTAAACTATCTTGGCGCGTTAGAGCCTCTTCATAGTGAAGCAGCAACGCCTCATGGCTGGTGTAAAAATCGGTTTCTTTGAGGGTGGGCAGGTCAGCCACTCCACATGCCTGCATGAAATCTAAAGCTTGGGTGATCTGCATTGCCAGGTTCTCGTATTGTTGACCCAAATCGTTACTCTTGACAAAATCCAAATTCCAGCGATGTATTTCGGCCAGGTCTGCTAACCCCCCCTTGGCAAAGGCGCGCAATAAATTGAGAGTTGCCGCACTCTGATGATAACCCTGCAATAATCTCTGTGGATCAGCTTGGCGGGCGTTCACATCAACACCATTGACCATGTCCCCACGATAAATAGGCACCTCCACTCCATCTACACATTCGCTCTCCTGACTTCTAGGTTTGGCGAATTGCCCTGCGATGCGTCCTACCTTAATCACGGGACAACGCCCCCCAAAGGCTAGCACAACACTCATTTGCAGGATGACCTTAAAAAGGTCTCTGATCCCATCTGCGCTAAAATTCTCAAAACTCTCCGCACAATCCCCCCCCTGCAATAAAAACGCCTTACCGCGACTAGCCTGTTTGAGTGCCTCTTGTAAACTGCGCATTTCTTTGGCAAAGACCAAAGGGGGATAGCTCTTCAAGGTCTTTTCAACCCTCTCTAGGGCGAGCAGATCAGGGTAACTAGGCTGCTGTAAAATAGGAAAATCGCGCCAACTGCGCAGATGCCATGCCCGTTGCATATTCACCTCAATTGCTGTAATGCTTGCTTGATAATCTCTTGTGTGTCAAGCCCCTTGGGCAGGGACACACACACTTGACGCGCTTGAGTGCTTTTAAAGCCCAAACTCTCCAAGGCCAAAATCGCCTCTGCCGTATGGGGATTGGAAACCACGCTGTGCTCCCAGTAACCCTCCAAGTCTAACATAATCTTACCTGCAAGTTTACTCCCCACTCCAGGCACTTTTTGCAATCCCTTTAAATCGCGCGTTTCTAAAAGAAAAGTAAAGTCTTGCACGCTGTAAACAGAGAGAATAGCCAGGGCAATTCTGCTCCCCACTCCATTGATCTTAAGTAGACGCGCAAAGAGGGTGCACTCCTCAGACTCTAGGAAACCAAAGAGATTTTGAGAATCTTCCCTGAGCACCAAGATCGTATCTAAGCGCACTTCCTGATTGACTTGCAAGCACGCGCTGGTGCGCAAGCTCACATGCACTCCATAAACTACCCCATTGACATAGAGCGTTATAAAAGTGGGCTCGATACGCTCCACACATCCTACCAGCCCTACTATCACGCCCCGCCCTCTAAATCTATTTGCTTGAAATCATCCATTTGGTGTTTTGCACGAACCAGTTGGATTCCATCAAGTCTAAAGTCGACCATTTCGCCCTTTTCTGTCTGCAAGGTTTGGTTATTGCGACCGGTGTATAGGCGATTGCACGCGATGGTATTAAACGCACTCCACGCGCTTTTAGCAGAAAGCCGTGCATCTCGCATGCGGGATTCCAAGGATACAAGGCGATCTAGAAATTTGCGATTGACTTCCTGAATCTTGAGTACATAAAGACGCAAAATTTTGATGCGGCGCAGACAATCCATAAAATCATGATAAATGCGCTGGATCGACTCGTCCTCCATTAACGCTTTTCGTGTGGTAACATCTGCGCTTTTAATTTTATCAATGGTGCCTTGATTTTGCCGCACAAGTAAATTGAGTTGTTGGTACTGAGCCATGACACTTTGCGCTTTCTCTTTATATTGAGCCATTCCCGCTTTGGTCTCTTCCAAGATGCGTTTGGAATCAGGATCAGCAAAGGCATAAAAATAGAATTTATTTTCGCTTCCATCGACATAATCCACCATGCACTTGCTGGAAAAGTGAAGTGTGTTGTTAGATTTGAGCTGTTTCACATTGATCTCTTTAGCAAAGACTTGTGCTCCACTGCCCGCATCAATTTCACAAGTTTGGGCGATAATCGTGCCTCTATCAGCGTATTTGCAAATCACCTTATTGCCTCGGCAAGTTCCCTTATTATTATTGACAAAAATTTCATCTGCTTCTACAGAGCTATCATTATGCAACTGACCTTCTACAATCACCTTTTTAGCAACTAAATTGACATTCTTGCCCACATTGCCTTTTACATGAATTTCTTTGGCCTCAATGCGCAAGTTACTTTCAATAGCATTGTCAATTTCATTCTTTGCGCTGATGTAAAGCACCATGCCATTTTCCACTCCCCCCAAAAACATAGGCGTGTTAGTGCTCTTCATCTCCATATAACTATCCTTGGTAAAACTCTTGAGAATATTGCCCACAATAGCGACATACTGCGCGATTTTAGAGAAATACACTACCTTTTGTTCATTTTCTTTGGTTTCAAAGGCATCTGTGCTACATTCAAAAACGGACGGAGGGGGATTCTCCTCTTTCACCTTGACAAATTGTCCCAAGAGATCAGGTCCACTCGCTCCAGCAATGGGCTTGATATACTCGAGCACGGCATCACCCACGCCCGCTCCAAAAATGGAGTTCGCTGGAGCCTTTTGGTCGTTCTTCTCTTCCCATACCTTTTTTAAGAGGAAATGCACGCAACCGGGTTTATTGGGGCGATAAAGGGCACGCTTGAGCAAGATCCTCTCTGGTTGCTGATCCTGTTTGACACAATGCTCAATCTCCTTGTGCAAGGCAGCGTGTTGGATTTGCATTTGCCGCAACAAAATTTTCTGATGCGCCATTGTGGCTTCAATGGAAGCGCAAATTTCCTTGAACAACCCCTCATCTTCTATCATGACAAAAGGATTTTCAAAGACGATATACAGCTCATTCCGTTCGGGAGATAATTCCAGTTCAAAGAAGTAGGTAAATAATTTTTTCTTAATGCAGATGTCATAGCGTTGAATGACTTCTACCTGTTTATCGCCAAAAAATGTATCGTCGTCAATCTGACTTATTTCGCTCTCCTCTACAATCTTGAAAACATCTTTGGGATTCGTGCGCATCAAGGTGTGTACCTTGAGCAGGTCAAACCACAAATCTTCTATGTCAATGCCATGAGTCTGCGCTACTTTTTCAAGTTCTAGTTGAATATCCCCACAATCAAGCACAGTCTTAGAATAAAAACCATTCGCCAAAGCACACTCCTTGTGTAAATATTCGCATCTTAATACACATCGGCTAAAAACACAACACCAATTAATCTTTTTTAGACTAGAATTAACGGCCTGACAAGGGGTTTGTGTGCTCAAAAGATTTTTTCTGACCAATAGCTCGGGGATTCTCTGTTCGCGAGTCGCAGGATTTGTACGCGATTTGTTGAGCGCGTCTATTTTAGGAAGTGGGCTATATAGTGACATTTTTTTTGTGGCGTTCAAATTCCCCAACCTCTTCCGCCGCATCTTTGCAGAGGGAGCGTTTAGCCAGAGCTTTCTGCCCGCTTTTATCCACAGCCGTCATAAGGCTGGCTTTAGCTTGAGCGTCTTGGGCCTCTTCAGTGCGTTTCTAGTTATTGTGAGTTTGGCGGTGTATTACAATGCCCCCTTGTTTACCAAGATGTTCGCCTATGGCTTTGATGCACACACCATTATGCTTGCCCAAGACATCGTGGCCTTGAATTTTTGGTACTTGCTCTTGGTTTTTCTGAGTACTTTTTTTGGAACACTTTTGCAATATAAAAATAGCTTCTTTGTGAGCGCTTACCACACAATTTTGCTCAATATAGGGATGATTACGGGTTTGCTATGCGGTCAGGATCACCACTCCTTAGAAGTAGTTTATTATTTGAGTTACGGAGTGCTCTGGGGTGGGGTGGCGCAGGTGTGTGTGCATTTTTACCCTCTCTACACCCTAGGTTTTTTAAAACTTTTTTATCTAGGCTTCAAACACGGATTCAAGCGCTCTAAAGCTCCCGTTAACAATAATCTCAAAACTGAGCTCAAGGGCTTTTTCAAGCAATTCTTCCCCAGTGTGCTAGGCAATTCAGCTAGCCAACTCTCAGCCTTTTTGGATACCTTGCTGGCTTCGTTCTTGAGCGCGGGCAGTATTTCCTACCTCTATTATGCTAATCGCATTTTCCAATTACCTCTAGCCCTCTTTGCCATCGCCATTTCAACTGCGCTCTTTCCTACCATTGCCAAATCTCTTAAAAACCGCCAACACACCCAGGCTATGCAACACATGCAAAGTGCGTTTGTATTTCTCACACTTACGCTTTTGGGTTCCAGTTTGGGGGGCATTGTCTTGAGTGAATTCATCATTGCCCTCTTGTTTGAACACGGGCGATTTAGTGCCCAAGACACCTTGCAGAGTGCAGCTGTCTTTAGAATGTATTTGGTGGGACTTCTGCCCTTTGGCCTCTCTAAGATTTTCGCGCTTTGGCTTTATGCACAAGGGCAACAGCTCCGCGCAGCTAAAATCACTCTCTATTCTTTGATTTTTGGATTGTTAAGCTCTTTGGTGTGCATGCACTATTTGCAAGCGGCTGGGCTAGCATTAGCGAGCAGTTTAACCGGATGGATGCTCTGTATCTTGAATATCAAGGCTTTTGGTTTTAAGCGCTTTTTGGGCATGATTTCTCTCAAACAAGGAATAGGACTACTGGGGTTTCTAGCGTTTGAAGCCCTTTTGTTAGTGCTGTTTCTGTGGTGTTTACAAGCATTTCAAACATTCTACTACTTCACTTAAGGGCATAGATGCAACCCCTCTACATTTACGACAGCCGACAAAAACAAAAAGTGCTTTTACAACCCATTCAAGAGAATCAAGTCAAAATTTATATTTGTGGTCCCACGGTGTATGACTACTCGCACTTAGGCCATGCCCGTAGCGCAATCGCCTTTGATCTACTCTGGCGCACTTTGGAGCTGAGTGGTTATGCTGTGCAAATGGTGAAAAATTTCACTGATATTGATGATAAGATCATTGCCAAAGCACAGGCAGAACAAGTGGAAATACAGGCTTTAAGCGTGCGTTTCATGGCAAGCTATTTGGCGGATATGCAAGCCCTAGGTGTGCAACGCGCGCATTTAGAACCCAAGGCTAGCGAACATTTAGATGCCATGGTAGCGATGATTCAAGCTCTCTTAGACAAGGGACATGCTTATAAAACCGACCATGGAGATATCTACCTAGACACCAGCACGGATCGTGCCTATGGCACTTTGAGCGCGCATTCTTTAGATCAAGAGAGCGTGAGTCGTTTAGAGGATAACCCTCAAAAGCGCCATGAAAAAGACTTTGCCCTTTGGAAGAGCTACAAGGGTTCTAATGATGTGGGCTATGAGAGTCCTTTTGGCAAGGGCAGACCCGGATGGCATATTGAATGCTCGAGCATGATTTTTGCCAATGTCGCTTACAGAGATCAAAGTTACCAGATTGATATCCATGGGGGCGGATCGGATTTGTTCTTCCCTCACCATGAAAACGAAGCCTCTCAAACCCGTTGCGCATTTGATCGGGAATTAGCTAAGTATTGGATGCATAATGGTTTTGTGAATATTTCAGGGGAGAAAATGAGCAAGAGCTTGGGTAATAGCTTTTACATTAAGGATGCCTTGCGAGTCTATGATGGAGAGATTTTACGCAACTATCTCTTAGGCGTGCACTACCGCGCTGCATTGCACTTTAACGAAGAGGATTTATTGGCAAGCAAAAAACGCTTGGATAAGATTTATCGCCTCAAAAAACGCGCCTTAGAACTCAAGGCGCTCAATTCTATTGGAACACCCCAACATGACTTCACGCATGCATTGCTCGCGTGTATGCAAGATGATCTCAATATTTCTAAAGCCCTCAGTGTGTTAGAGGAACATTTGCACTACTCAAACGAACAGCTAGACACCCTCAATAAAAATGCGAAAAAACAAAGGGCGCAGAACATTCTAGCTGACCTCGCCTTTGTAGAAATGCTCTTGGGTCTAGGAGGTAAAGACCCCACACTCTACTTCCAGCTGGGTGTAGATGATGCGCTCAAAACTCATATCCAAACCCAAATCGATTTGCGCTTGCAGGCTAAGAAGCTCAAAGATTTTGTGCTCGCCGATCGCATCAGAGAGGATCTAGCCAAGCAGGGCATCTCTCTAATGGATACACCCACCTCTACAACTTGGGAAAAGTTGTGCTACTGATACACCCACAAGCAAACTCCTTGAGAACCTCCTGCCATTAGGGCGTTGTTTGGTAGATATGTTCATGGGTCAAGGGAATGGTGTTGTCCACACTATGAGTCAACAAGAGCTGGTAGAGGTCTACACTTCCCACACGGAAAGCAGAGGCACAGCTATTTAAATATAGTCCCCACATGCGTACAAAACGCGCGTCATACATGTCTGTTATTTCCTCCTCATGTGTGAGGAAATTTTGATACCAAATGTCCAGAGTTTTAGCATAATGCAGGCGTAAACTTTCGGCCAGGACCAGGTGAAAATCACTCTCTGCCGTGATGGAGATCACCTCCCTTAAGGAGGGTAGGTATCCCCCTGGAAAGATATATTTATCAATCCACGCATTGGTCGTACCCTCAAAGCAACACAGAATGGAGTGTAATAAAAATGTCCCCCCTACCTTTAAGACCTCTTTCACTTTTTTAAAATAAAAAGGTAGATTTGCCTTGCCAACATGTTCAAACATTCCCACACTCACTACCTTATCAAAGCGTTCATGCATGCCATCTAGGTCTTGGTAATTTAACAGCTTGATGGTAACCCGATCCTCTAAACCCATGCTTTTTACCCGCTGGGTGGCCTTTTTAAATTGTTCCTCTGAAATGGTGATGCCCACTACCTCGACATGGTACTCTTGGGCCGCACGGATAGAGAGATAACCCCACCCACAGCCAATGTCTAAAAGTTTTTCACCCTGTTTGAGATCAAGTTTTTTGAGTGTATGGTCGAGTTTTTGTAGTTGGGCTTGGTGCAAAGTGTCTTCTGGGGTTTTAAAATAGGCGCAAGAGTAGCTCAGTGTCTCATCTAGCCAAAGTTTATAGAAATCATTGCCTAAATCGTAGTGACTTTGAATGTTAGAACTCTCTTTGTGGGGCTGTTGGACGGGCATTGCGTTGTCATGTTTGTGCAGATGTTCGTAATTGGTATGCAGATAGAGCACGCGCGCCACTTCATCCATAGACCCTTCAATATCGATGACGCGGTCCATGTAGGCTTCTGCGATGGTCAAGGACATGTCTTTTTTGATATCGCTCATCCTGAGAGGGCGGTTGAACTTAATCGTGAATTTAGGGGTTTTTGTGCCATTGAGATAAACCTCTTTATCCCAAAAAATCACGCGGTAATCCCCGTTTTTAAAGCGCTTGAGCATAGATTTCAAAAACATCTTGGCTAACATAGACATCCTTTTGTGCTATTATATGTTTTTAGACTTAAAAGGGATTGCATGCAAAAATTGGTCTCTACCCCCATTTATTATGTCAATGATGTTCCGCATTTGGGGCATGCCTACACTACTTTTATCGCCGATATGCTGACAAAATACCACACTTTGCAGGGGCACGAGGTGTTTTTTTTAACAGGCACCGATGAGCATGGGCAAAAAATCGCTCTAAGCGCACAAAAGCATGACCTAAGCCCCTTTGAATACGCTTCTAAAATTAGCGCGCACTTTAGAGAACAATGGGATTTTTTTAATATTCCTTATAACCACTTTATCCGCACCACGGATAGCGCACATGTAGCTGTGGTGCAACGCGCTTTTGAGACCATGTTAGAACAGGGTGACATTTATAAGGGGACTTATAGGGGCTCTTATTGTGTGAGTTGCGAGAGTTTTGTGGCCAGCCACGCGCGTTGCCCAGATTGCCAACGCGAAACCAGTGTTTTAGAGGAAGAGAGCTATTTTTTCAAGCTGAGTAAATACCAACAATCCCTTTTAGATTTTTACGCTCAAAACCCCCAAGCTATTTTACCCACCTCCCGCGCGCCCGAAGTGCTGCGCTTCATTGAACAGGGTTTACATGATCTGTCCATCACACGCACCAGTTTTGAGTGGGGAATCAAACTCCCTCCAACATGCCAAGACCCTAGGCATGTCATCTATGTGTGGCTGGATGCTTTGCTCAATTATGTGAGTGCGCTGGGTTATCCTAATGGAGAGAAAATGGGGCATTTTAACCATGCCATCCATGTTGTGGGGAAGGATATTCTGCGCTTCCATGCGATCTATTGGCCCGCCTTTTTGATGAGCTTGAAACTGCCCCTTTTCAAGCATCTATGTGTGCACGGATGGTGGACCATCGAGGGGGTGAAAATGAGCAAGAGCATCGGGAATGTGATCAGTGCCCAAGATATAGCAGAGCAATATGGCAAGGACACTTTGCGTTATTTTCTCCTACGCGAAGTGCCCTTAGGTCAAGATGGAGATTTTAGCATTGAAGCGCTATTGCGCCGATCGAATGCGGATTTGAGCAACACGCTAGGAAATTTGGTGCAACGCTTGAGTGGGATGGCGTGGCGTTACTTTGAGGGGCGCATTGAGAGTACGCAGGTGTTGCACCACTACGCTCAAGATTATGCCATTCTCAATGCGCTATTTGAATCCTTGGACACCAGCATGCAGGCAATGCAGCCCCATAAATACCTAGAGGATTTATGGAAGGTCTTCGAGGGGGCTAATGCGCTCATTGCTCGCGAGGAGCCTTGGAAAATGACTAACTTAGAGCAAATCATGGCTTTATTGGGCTTGATTGCCACTCTCCTAGCCAAAGCCGCTTATTACCTCTACCCAGTAATCCCCCAGAGTGCATGCAAGTTAGCCGATATTTTGGGCTTAAAATTAGAGGCGGGCGCATTTGCACACCTGCAAGAGAACCCCTTTTTAGGCTCTTTTGTGATTCAAAAAGCCCCGCCCCTCTTCCCCCGCTTAGAGCCTCCCAAGTCCGCTACCCCAAAGACCTCTGTATCCCAGATGGTTTCCTTAAAAGATTTCCAAAAGCTCGAGATTCGAGTAGGACAGGTCGTGGGTGTGGAAAAACTCCAAGAGAGTGACAAACTCTTGTTATTGCGCGTGGATTTTGGCGATCGAGTGCGAGTCATTCTCTCAGGGATTGCCAAACATTATGATCCCAAAACCCTAGAAGGGCAACAGATATGCGCGCTGGTAAATTTAGAGCCGCGTAAAATGTTGGGCGTATTGAGTGAGGGTATGGTGTTGAGCGCAGGAGATGGAGAAAATCTAAGCCTCATCGCACCCCTCACTTCTATGAAAAATGGAAGTGTTATTAGCTAGTGCATGTGGCTGAGGTGGTGGAGATCACTAGGGGAGTGCTTAAGAATGCGCCCTGCATACATGCCTTTAGCCATGTTAGCACGAACCCCAAAGATGCCAAGGGGGGGCTTTTTATTGCCCTGCACGCTCCAGACATTACCCAAGCCCTAGAGTGCGGGGCTTATGGCGTGCTCTACGATCAGGAGATGCCCCTTGGCGATTTAGAAATTGCATGGATTTTTGTACCCCAAGTAACAAAAGCCCTAGAGAGATTGTTGCGTTACCATTTGCTAGATGTGTGTTTACTCTGTATGTCCCGCGTGGAATTTGCAATTCTAAGTCGAATCTTGAGCGATCCGAGTATAGTGTTTTTTGAGGGAGAGAGTGTGGAGCTCCTCAACTTGAGCCTTAGGGGAGTGTCCTATATTGTGACGACTTCCAGAGTGTTTAAGGACTTTTTTTCCAAAGAATTGGAGCTAGAAGAGGCCATGCCCTGTCAAATCTTACTCCAACAACTTTTCTCTACAAGTATTCTCTACCAGGGCGCGCGTTTTGACCTTAAATTACCCAGTTTTTACGCTCCACAACTGGGGCGCACCCTATGCGCTTGCCATGCCCTCAATTTGTCTCCTCAATTAGAACATCTTGGCGTCCTGCCCTTCATGCGTGCCTCTTACACTAATGACGCGTTGGAGCTCTGTCCCCATGGCTTCAAAGTGTTGGTGGACCACATTAACTCTGAGGAAATGCCCGCCATCCTCACACACACCCGCAACATCGCCCCTTGGCACTCTGTGGCAGTCTTCAGCCCCACTCCTCTCAACATAGCCCACCAACTTTACCACGATTCTCTCCATTTGCAAACCTTGCTACACGCCCGTTTTAGCCTAGGATTTGTCTTGGGAGATGTGCAGATAGAAACATTACTGAGGAGTGCCTCCCCACAAGGAAGTTTATTTGGCTAGTTATTGCTTAGATCAAGGATTACGCATTTACATAGAGGACAACCTGAATTTAGACACGCTCTACCAAGAGGCATGGGCACTGCGTCCATGGCGTAAGGGACCCTTTATTTTGGAGCAACATGATCGGGCTTTTAAGATTGAGAGCGAATGGCGGAGTGATTTCAAATGGGATATTCTCAAGGATTGCTTAGATTTAAAGGGTAAACATGTCGCCGATGTGGGTTGCAATAATGGCTACCACCTCTTTTGCATGGCCAAAGAAAATTGTGCGAGTTTGAGCGGATTTGACCCGAGCACACTTTACAAGGCACAATTTACTTACCTCAACGCCTTGTTAAAACTTCCTATTCTCTATGAAAGTTTGGGAGTGGAGGACCTGCGCACTTACCCCAAGCGTTTTGATGTAATTTTTTGTCTAGGCGTGTTGTATCACCGCAAAGACCCCCATAGCGCGCTCAAGGCCTTGCACATGGGGCTGAACAAACAGGGGGTATTGATTCTAGATTCCTTGATTTACGATAGCCCCCTAGAAGTCGCTTTGTGTCCACGCACCTACGCTAAAATGAATAATGTCTATTTTATCCCCAGTCCACGCGCCTTACAAAACTGGGCTTTTAAAGCGGGTTTTAGTAGCTGCACTCTCCTAACCCAGCGCACCACTACCACACAGGAACAACGCAAAACTATTTGGATCGAGGGATTAAGTTTGGAGCATTTTTTGGACCCGAGTGGGTCTAAGAGTGTGGAGGGCTACCATGCCCCTATGCGGGGTTATTTTATCTTGACAAAAGGATGATGATGGCCGATACCCCTCTTGAGGAAGGCTTGCTGGTCTGCTCTAAATTAGAGCAGACTCTATGCGCGGATTTGATTTCCTTTGGATCGGGAAAAGCGACGGTGTGCTTAGTCCCCAAAGAATTCATGCTCTGCGAAGAAGACCTCGTACATGCGGGCTTTGTTGTGAGCGCAGCCAGCTTTGCCGCCCTATGCGCCCTTAACAAAAAAAATAGCTTGATTAGCTCTATCAGACTCAATTTTCTCGCTCCCATTGAAGTCAAACAGGAAATCTACTTCAACGCTTCCATTAGTCATACCAGTTCTAAAAAAGTATCTGTGCGCGTGGAGGGAGAGTTTATGGAGATCAAGGTTTTTGAAGGAGATTTTGAAATTTTGGTCTTTGACAAACGCCCTTTCAAGTTTAACTTTAAGGACGAGTAGTGGTTATTGTATTAGTGGTGGATAGTTTTGAAAATAAAAGTAATGGCACTTCAATGACTGCCTACCGCTTTTACAAAGCTTTGTGTGCGCACGGGCATGAGGTGCGCGTGGTTGCTCCTTTTGTGCAGGGGGAGGGTTTTTATGCCGTGCCAGAACGCCACATACCCTTGGTGAGCAAGATGGCCCATAAACAGCATATCCTCTTTGGAAAACCCCATCCAGAGGTGTTACAACGCGCCTTTGAAGGCGCGGATATCGTGCATCTCTTTCTACCTTTCAAGTTAGAGAAAGTGGCGCTCAAAATAGCGCGCATCATGAAAATCCCCTATATTGGGGCGTTTCATCTACAACCTGAGCACATCACCTACAATATTGGGTTAGAAAAATTTGGCTGGCTTAACCGCGCGATCTTTTGGTGGTTTAAGCAGAATTACTACCAGCATCTCTTCCATATCCACTGCCCCTCCCCCCTCATCAAATCTGAGTTAAATCGGCATGGTTATGGAGGTAAAAAATATGTGATCTCCAATGGCTTTGATCCTCTCTACACCCCGCGCACCCACAACACTAAGCAAGATGATCTCTACCACATTGTCATGGTAGGCCGCTACTCGCCCGAGAAAAACCAGCGCGTGCTCATTGAGGCAGTGCATTTGAGCAAGTATCGCGCCCATATCCAACTCCACCTCAAAGGACAGGGGCCTTGTTTGTTGGCTTTAGAGAAACAAGCAAGCAAACTAGCGCATGCTGTGGACTTTGGGTTTATAGAGTCGAATGCATTGTTGGATTTGCTCTATCAATGTGATTTGTATGTGCATAGCGCAGATGTGGAAGGCGAGGCGATCGCGTGTTTAGAGGCCATGGGTTGTGGGATAGTGCCCATTATTTCTGATAGCAGGATCAGCGCAACCAATCAATTTGCCCTTGATCACCGATCGTTATTTAAGGCTAATGATCCGCTAGATTTGGCGCGCAAAATCGACTACTGGTTAGAGCACCCTCAAGAGCGCGCCCAAGCAGAAAAAGCCTATGTGCAGAGTGCACAAAACTACACCTTGGATCAATCGATTCAACAGACTTTAGAAATGTATCAAGATGTCATTGAAGACTTTAAACACATTTACTAGTGTCTGATGAGATCAACGCCTTTAGGCAGTGTGAACACGAAGATGGAGTCTTCTAAGGGAATATTGGTTTTCACGGAGCTAAAGGTAACTTTAACCTTATTGTGAAGCTTGTCTGTGAATTCAAGTAGATAGGGTAAATTATTTTGTAGCGTGAGGTAGTAGGTGGTGCCCTTGATCTTGGTTTTATAGCGGCCGTCTTTTTGGAGTTTAGCTTTTTTGAGAATGCTAAAGAAATCTAGGGAAGTATCTAGTGATGTAAGAGTGGCTTGTAGTAGTTGGGGCTCGTAAATCACCACTTTTTTATCGCGCATATAGATTTCCTTAGCCAGGGGCTTGTAATAAACCCACTTGGCGTAATCAGGCATCTTGGCGAAAATCTCACCCGTATACACTGGGCTAGGCCCCTCACCTAGGACAACCTGCTCAAAATGTGCGCTAAAACTTTGGAAATTGAGATTAACGCCCCAAAGACCCACAAAGCTCAGGCTCAAAACCACTATCCAACGCATAGCACTCTCTTTTAGGCACGATTGTATAAAATTTTGTTAAAATCCAGGCTTATGTTAAAACGACATGGATACTCACAATGATTAAAACCCTCGTCAGTAAGATTATCGGCACCAAGAATCAACGCGCCATTAGAGTGTATCAGCAACGCGTAGCACGCATTAATGCGCTGGAAAAGGAGTGCAGTGTTCTTAGCGATGTAGAATTACGAAACTGCTTTGAGAGTTTGAAAGTCCAGGTACGCGCCCAAGAGAAGAGTTTAGATGAAGTCCTATGCCAGAGTTTTGCAATCACGCGCGAGGCTTCTAAGCGGGTTTTGGGCATGCGCCATTTTGATGTACAACTCATCGGGGGCATGGTCTTGCATGAAGGCAAGATTGCCGAGATGAAGACAGGTGAAGGCAAGACCTTAGTGGCGACTTTGGCAGTCAGTTTGCATGCAATGAGTGGACAGAGTGTGCATGTAGTTACAGTCAATGACTACTTAGCCCAGCGTGATGCTAAGGAGATGGAACCCCTCTACAACTTCTTGGGCTATAGTGTGGGGGTTGTGGTAGGGGGAAGTTTTGATGAAGAACGCCTGGAAATCTATGCTAATGACATTGTCTATGGGACAAATAATGAATTTGGCTTTGATTACCTGCGCGATAACATGAAATACTCCTTAGAGCAAAAGGTGCAAAAAGAGCATGCCTTTGCCATCATTGATGAGGTGGATTCGATTTTGATTGATGAGGCGCGCACGCCCTTGATTATCTCAGGGCCCGTGAATAAACGCATGGAAAATTACGAGCGCGCCAACATGGTCGCCCAAAACCTAGAACTCAACACGGATTTTACGATTGATGAAAAGAATCGCGTGATTCTCATCACCGAAGAAGGCATTAAAAAGGCCGAAGAACTCTTTGGGGTAGACAATCTTTATAGTCTGGACAACGCCATTCTTTCACACCATTTAGATCAGGCCCTCAAAGCACATTATCTATTCGTGCGGGATAAGGATTATGTGGTGGCTAATGAGGAAGTGGTGATTGTGGACGAATTTACAGGGCGTTTGAGTGAAGGACGGCGTTTTAGCGAAGGGTTGCACCAAGCCCTGGAAGCCAAAGAACATGTGCGCATTAAGGAGGAGAGTCAAACGCTTGCAGATATCACTTTTCAAAACTATTTTAGACTCTATGACAAAATAGCAGGCATGACGGGTACGGCGCAGACGGAGGCCACAGAGTTTTTAGAAATTTATAATTTAGAGGTCATCTCCATTCCCACCAACATTCCTATCCATCGCAAAGACCTTAATGATCTCATCTACAAAAGTGAAAAAGAGAAATTTGAGGCCGTGATCGCCAAGATCAAGGAGTTGCATGCAAAAGGGCAACCTGTGCTTGTGGGCACAGCGAGCATCCAAAAAAGCGAGGTCTTGCATGCGCTCTTGCAACAAGAACGCATCCCTCACACCGTGCTAAATGCTAAACAGCACACCAAGGAAGCCGAGATTATCAAAGATGCAGGGCTCAAAGGCGCAGTTACCATTGCCACTAATATGGCAGGGCGGGGTGTGGACATTAAATTGAGCGATGAGATCAAGGAATTGGGTGGACTCTATATCATTGGCACAGAGCGACATGAGAGCAGGCGCATTGACAACCAGCTTCGAGGGCGTTCTGGACGGCAAGGTGACCCGGGAGTGAGTCAATTTTATTTGAGCCTTGAAGATAGCTTATTGCGTATTTTTGGAAGCGATCGCATTAAAGGAGTGATGGAAAAACTAGGGTTAAAAGATGGAGAATACATCGAATCCAAACTTGTGACTCGTTCTGTGGAGAACGCCCAAAAAAAAGTGGAGGCCCTGCATTTTGAAAGCCGTAAACACCTTTTAGAATACGATGATGTGGCTAATGAGCAACGCAAGACCGTTTACAAATTTCGCAATGAATTGCTGGATGATGATTACGATATCAGCGCGCGTATTGAGGAAAATCGGCAATATGCGGTGATGAAGATTTTAGAGAACCAACAGGCTTTTGAGTCACAAGATTTTGATACACAGGATTTGGAGAGCATTGCCCATGTCTTGCAAGAAGAATTTAACGCCCATATTGACTTTAAAGACCTCAAAGAGGAGAGTATGGCGGGACTGGAAGCGTTCATTATCGATGCCTTGGAGACACAATACCAAGCCAAGATGGAGCAGGTCGAGGATCGCAATAAAATTGAGCGCATCATTTACTTGCAAATCTTGGACAATGCGTGGCGCGAACACCTCTACACCATGGATAATCTCAAAACAGGCATTGGGCTTAGGGGTTATAACCAGAAAGACCCCCTAGTCGAGTATAAAAAAGAGAGCTATAATCTCTTTTTGGAACTCATCGACTCGATCAAATTAGAGGCCATTAAGACTTTTCACAAGCTCGAACTGAGTGCAAGCACCCATGAGGATGCCCAAAGATTCTTCAGTGATGTAGAGGGGGCCCAGGAAGAATTGAACTTCAACAGCTCAGAGATTGAATTGGCTTTGAGCAATTGGGAAATGGAATCAGACAAGCTAGCTAACATGGACTCCACGGCTGTGGGTAAGGTCAAGGACCCCTCCAAAAGTATTTCCAGAAATGAGCCTTGTCATTGCGGGAGTGGCAAGAAATATAAACATTGCCATGGCAGGAGCGGTCCTAAAAAAGGGATTTTTTCTAAGCCCCGATGATTCAACCCACTTCTTCTTTAGTGCGCTTTTTAGTGCGCCGCTACCTGCGCTTTGATAGGAATCAGCCCTTCATCAGTATCACGGCCCTCTTGGCATTTTTGGGGGTGGGGGTGGGGGTGATGGTGCTCATTGTAGCCATGGCGATCATGAATGGGATGAACAAGGAATTTGAAAATAAGCTCTTTGTAATGAATTATCCCTTAACTCTTTATTCTACGAGTTATTCGGGGATTGAACAGAGCACCCTAGAAGCCTTAGAGCGCAAATTTCCCCACCTGATCTTTAGCCCCTATTTGCAGATGCAGGTCGTGGCGCGTTTCAATGGCACGGTAAATGGGGGCTTGCTCTTTGGGGTGGACATTGATAAAGAATTGCAAATCAATAGTGTTTTGAAAAAAGCGTTTGATGCAAATACTTTGCAGCACTTTAAAAGTACACCTTTCCATTTAATTGTGGGCAAAACTCTTAAAGAATCCTTGATGTTGGGAAATGCCAAAAAATTAGACCTGTTTTTTACAAAATTAGAACCTACGGGTTTTGTACTCTCTCCCACGATGAAACGCTTTGATATAGATGGCATGTTTGAATCAGGATTAAGGGCTTATGACAATAGCTACCTCTACACGAATTTAGAGGCCTTGAGTGCGATCAGAAATCTGCCCTCTGGGGTGTATGATGGTATTCATGTGTATGCACAAGATGCAATGGAAGAAATGCCTAAAATTCAAGATGCGCTTAGAGAAATCCCCAATCATGGCATCGGTGTTGAGGGGTGGTGGCAACAGAATGGTAACTTTTTCTCGGCAATGGCCTTAGAGAAACGCGCCCTATTCATTGTCTTGATGTTGATTATTTTAATGGCCTCTTTAAATATTATCAGCTCCTTGCTCATGGTAGTGATGCATCGTCGTAAAGAGATTGCGCTGTTACTCAGTCTTGGGGCTAGCACACAGGAAATTAAGCAAAGTTTTTTTGTCTTGGGCAGTGTGATTGGAGGGAGTGGGATCATTCTAGGAGTGCTTTTAGCTTGGGGGGCGATGGCATTTTTGACACATTTTCCTATTATCTCACTTCCTGCTGATGTCTATGGCATGGATAAATTGCCTTTAGATTTGTCGATGGCAGATTTTCTTGGCACTCTGGTGGGTGCGATCTTCATTGTCGCACTTTCTTCCTACTATCCTGCTCTTAAAGCAGCTAGTGTAGACGCGCTTGCGGTGCTGCGTAACGAGTGAGGATAATTTAAGCTACATTAGGGTATAATCCCTGGGTCTTTTAGCGTCAGCTAGATAGAAATTTTGCGGAGAGAGCACTTGAAGAACATTTATGTCGGGAACTTAGTTTATAGCGCCACAGAGCAAGAGGTTGGAGAACTCTTTAGTCAATTTGGAGTGGTAAATTCTGTGAAACTCATTGCGGATCGGGAAACCAAAAGGCCTAAAGGGTTTGGCTTTGTAGAGATGGAGGATGAAGGCGCGCTCAAAGCAATTAGTAGTTTAGACAACACGGACTTTATGGGTAGAACCATCCGTGTCACGGAAGCTAATCCTAGAAAATGACATTTAAACTTGGTATGTGAATTAAAAGGCGAAGCTCACTTCCGCCGTGCCGATATTGTGGCTTTGGGGTTGTTCGAGAAAAGTCTTACTGAGGTTGGTAGCGATAAAGGCCAGTCTAAAGCCCTTGTAGAGTAGGGCGATTCCTCCTTCTAGGGCGTAGATGATAGGGGAGAGGCGCGTAACACCGCGTGTTTGTGGGCTGTTACCTTGCACGAAAATATTAAGAGGTTGGTAGCTCCCACTCACCCCCGCGAATGCGTAGAAAGATAATCTGTTATTGTAGGGAAATCCTCCGCTGAGATTGCTGTTAATCTTATTGGGACCAAAGTCCGTGTCGAGGTTGTAGCCCATGCGTAGCGTACTGCCCAGTCTGACATAGCTAAGAGCGTTGCCTAGGGTAAGCCTAGCTCCTGGGATCATGTCTATAGAGAAGAAGCGCGTTTGTAGCAAGGGAACTTTGCGCAACCACTGGTAAGAAAACTCAAAAATCCATTCATTGCGAATTTGGTGAGACCAACCCAAAAACTTTGTGTCCCCCCGTTGGCCATGAATCCAATCTTGAATTTTTTGTGCCAGAGAATCAGGGCCTACCATCCCTAAGGAGATAAAAATACTCTCCAAGTTGCGTGCGCTGCGCTGGAATATCCCTAAACTGCCTCTAAACCAACCTGCATAGAGATGATCGTGAAGCACAACATTTCTTTGAGAGTAGTTTTTGAGTGAGGGCGTGTAAATGCTCTGGGTTACTGAGAATGCAAATCGCGTCATTTTGGATGACTTGTAGAACAGGCTGATATAGCGACTCCACGCCATCCACGATTGGTGGTAGGCTGCTCCCCAAAAATTATACTCCTTACTGATATAGCCGATGCGATTGCCAGCTGTATAATAGCGATCGATGGGATTGACATAGGCATCGTTCTCAGACAGGAGAGTGATGGATTGTTTTTTGTAGGGTACCAAAGTGGTGGAAACCTCTAGCAAGGAGCGCGCCGATAAGGGCAACATGACTAGCAAAACAGGGTTTAGGCATATTTTAAATAACATTAGAGAGTCCTTCTAGTAGGCAACACGCATCAGGTAGAGTCCTTGAGGTGGGGCGGGGGTGTGGTGATGGCGTTGCTGTGCATCAATCTGGGTTTGGAGTTGTTCTAAGCGTAAATACCCCAGGGAGTATGCCAAGGCCGCTCCCACTATCAAGCGCACTTGGGCGCGCAAAAAACTGGGTGCACATATTTTGATGAATACGCAGGGCACTCCTAAGAAGATGCGTTGCATGCATTGAGCATGACAGATATGGCGTTGCGTATTAGCAGGCTCACTTCCTTTTTTACTGAAGAATTTGAAGTCATGTGTGCCCATAAAGCAATCTAGCGCCTCTTGCATTTGCATTAAATTCCCATGATTGCAATGAGTGATGTAACGGCTTAAAAATGGATTATGGAGTGTTTTACTGAGCACATAACCATAGGTGCGCATGCGTGCATCAAAGCGGGGATGGAAATTTAGTGGTACGGGTTCTAACCCTCTGCATACAATGTGCGGAGCAAGTTTAGAGGGGAGGTATCTTTGCAAAGTTTGTAAACTCAGAGGGGTGCAAAAAGAGACCACTTGGGCTAGGGCATGCACTCCTTTATCTGTTCTACCTGCACACAATAAAGTATCCTTGATTCCCAAACTCTGCAGAGCGCATTCCAAAGTTTCTTGCACACTGGACAGATGAGGTTGTTTGGCGTAGCCATGAAAGGCGCTCCCATCATAGGCAATGCGCATCCTAAAGCGCTGTATCAATAGAAACGCACCACCACGCGCCGATAGAGCATGTAAGAGCCCAAAGTCCAGAGAAGTGGCAGGGCGATGGTGCCTACTAGGGGCGCGTCTTGACTCACAATGTGCATGCCTAAAAAATACAGCCCAACAGCTACTAATACATAAACATAAGAGAGATTCTTGGCATAGCGCGGATTGGCGATCCCAAATAAGGGGATAAGAAATAAACTCACTAAGGGAAAGAGAGCCACAAGCACAGCCTGAGTAAAACGGCGTTGCTGGTTCTTATCTGGATTTGTCCCAAAGGCTTTTTTCCAGTAGTCTACATAATCATGTCCATGCAAGTAAGCCGAATTTGAACGAACAGAGAATACAGGCCTGTTTTTTAAAATAAGTTCTTTAAAGTGCACTTTGCGTACCTGATCCTTAGTGGCAAAATAGGCATTGCCATGGTCTAATACCAATTCAAAAAGCCCCTGTTGGTTGCGGATTCTCCCCTCTTTAGCAATAATAAAACTCTCCGCAACTAAACTCCTGTGCGAAAAGAGCACTAGATCACTAAATACGCCATCTTGATTTTTGCCCACATAAACCAACCAATCCCCCAGTTTTTGCCCAAATTCTCCCGCCTGGATATTCACATCAACTCGCTCCTTCTTATCACGCAAGAAGGAATAATATGCACTTTTGGAGGCAGGAACTAAAATTAGGGAAAATACCAGCAAAATGACACTCACCACTAAACACAGAGGCAAAAAAGCTTTCACAAGCTGTTTGGGCGCGAGCCCTAGGGAAAAGAATACAAGCAATTCGTGGTCATAGGAAAGACGGGCTAGCCCGATTACACATGCCCCAAAAAAGGTGATGGGAATGATAAAAAAAATCGCTCCGGGTAAAAGATAGAGGTAGAGTTGCAAGAGATCTAGCGCACTGAGCTTGACAACCAAAGTTACCGTGGCGATACTAATAAGCATCACAATGGAGGCAATGAAAAAGAGCACCAAGAAGAAAGAGAAGAACACCTGAGCCACGGCATTGAGCATATAGCCTTTGGCAATGCGCATAAAACCCCCTAAACCCCCCGTTCAACCCCATCTACAATGGGCACAAACAAACAGCTATCCAACACACTCTCCACTTCTAAGCGCCCTTTTTGTTTGATAAAGCGCGTGATTTTTTGATCCTGTGTGCCCATGGGCGCTACCAAGATTCCACCCTCCTCCAGCTGATCGACCAATGCGCTAGGAATACTGGTCGCACATGCGGAAAAGAGAATACGATCGTAGGGGGCGTAATCAGCCCACCCCTGCTGCCCATCACCCAGTTTGGTGTGGATATTGGTTACTCCCAATCTTCTAAAGCGCTCTTTGGCTTCTAACAAGAGTTTTTCAATGCGCTCAATGGTGAATACACGGCGAAAGAGTTTGGAAAGCACCATAGCTTGATATCCGCTCCCACAGCCAATCTCAAGCACACTATCCACTTGATAGGGTTTGAGAAACTGGGTCATTTTAGCCACGGTTAGGGGTGAGCTGATGAATTGATCGGCACCCATGGGCAGGGCATCAAGAGTATAGGCAAGTTGCTTGGAGGGCACAAATTCCTCACGCTTGATGGCACACATCGCCTCTCTGATCTTCTCTTCTAAGGGGAAGCGTTTGGCAATGCTATCACACATATGGGCATTTTGGATGCGGTGCATTAAAACCCTTCAAAACTCAAAGCGCCCTTAGCGTAATTACTCACCCGTGCTTCAAAGAAATTAGAGCGTTGATCGTTAAAGTTAGAAAACTGATCAACCCATCTGATCGGGTGCTTGGTGTGGTAGAGCTTGGGCAAACCTACTGCATGCAAACGCGTATCTGCCAAGTATTGGATATAAGCACGCAAATTGACAGGATTTAAATCCAGAATTTCATTCTGGGTGATGACAGCCCCCCATGCACTCTCCAATTCCACAGCTTGGTGGAACATCTCCCTAACCTCTTCGATGAGATCGGGCGTAAAAAGGTCCTTACGCTCTTTTTTGAGTGCATTGATCATGTTTTGAAAGAGAGCTAGGTGAGTCACCTCATCGCGCTGGATGAAGCGAATCATTTGAGCGGACCCGAGCATTTTGCCACTTCTAGCCAGCGCGTAAAAAAAGCTAAACCCGCTGTAAAAGTAAATGCCCTCCAAAATTTGATTAGCAAACAACGCCTTGAGCAAATTACGCTCTGTCTGCGTGTGGGCTAAGTCCATGTAAACTTGCGCTACACAATCGTTTTTATTTTTCAACGCCTCATCAGTGCGCCACATCTCATAAATCTCATCGCTATTAGCACTGATGCTCTCCACCATCACCGCATAACTATGGCTATGCAAGGCTTCTTCATAGGCTTGGCGCACCAAACAGAGATTGATCTCAGGACTGGTGATAAAGGGGTTGATATTGTCAATCAAGTTATTGGTCTGCAAGCTATCCATGAAGATAAGCTGGGCTAGAGCACGATCGTAGCCGATCTTTTCCTGCGTGCTAAGTTTGAGATAATGGGTTTTATCTCCCTGCATACCCACTTCCTCAGGAAACCACGTATTGTGCAACATCGTCTTCCATAATTTGTGTGCCCACTGGTATTTGATCTGGTTGAGATCGAACATCCCAGTAGGGTTACCTCCAAAAATACGCCGCTCTTGGGCGGGTTCTGCGGAGTGAGGATTGTAAATTTTTTTGCGTCCAAGCGAGGTTTCTACTTCTTCCATCTGCATGCTTTAAATTGAGGTGAAGAGCTACTATACCCCATGCAAACTTATTATTGGGTGAATATGTGCTAGCATAACCCTTATGGAAAAATTCAAAAAAATTCTCAAACTGGCTCTGCCCTCTGCTAGCAATAATTTTTTAGAAATCTTTGTGCTGGCTATTTCCATTGTCTTCATGGGCAAACTCTCAGACACGCACATTGTAGCCATGGGGGTGGGTTTGCAGTACCTGCTCCTTTTTTACTCTCTCAATTCAATCTTTTTTATTGGCACCAATGCCATGCTCAGTCGTCTTGTAGGCGCAAAGGATTTAGAAAGCGTTTCGGTAGGGTATTCTAGCATTTTAATGGGTGCGGGCGTGCTCTGTGTGTTCGCTTGCGTGCTGGGCTTTATAGGAATTGGGTTTTTTGTGCCTTGGATGGGTGTGAGCACACAGGCCAACGCTCTAGCCCATACCTACCTAGAAATCTTTATTTTTGCTATGCCCGCTATTTTTCTCAAAAATGTAATGGTGGCTGCACTAGCCAGCCTCTCTGATACCTTAACCCCTCTACTCATTAAAGCGTTTATGAGTGCTATCTGTTTGTTCCTCAACCAAGCCCTCATCTTTGGAGATTGGGGGTTTGTGCGCTTGGACATCGCGGGAGCCGCTTGGGCTAATGTGATCGTATCCTTCTTAGAATTGGCCATTTTATTTGGAGTCATTGCATTCAAAAACACTCCCTTAAAGTTCCGCTGGATTTTTGATTGGAAATTTTTCAAGCGCACATGGCATGTGGGCTGGCCCTCTGGCTTTGAGCGACTCTTGAGTCTGTTTTCGATGACTCTAGTTTCCAAATTTGTTGCCAGCTATGGCGATGCGATTTTAGCAGGCATGCAGGTGGGCTTGCGGGTGGAAACTTTTAGCTTCATGCCTGGACTAGGCTTTACCATTGCATGCATGGTGTTAGTAGGGCAGAATCTGGGGGCTAATCAAGTCCACATCGCCCAGGACTATATCCGCGCTACTCTCAAAGTGGCGGGCTCCCTCTTGGGGATTTTGGGTGTTCTCATGGTGATTTTTGCCAAACCCTTTGCCTCTGTATTCACGCAGAATGCTATCGTGATCGAGGTAGCATCGTGGTATTTAGCTGCGGTAGGGGTATCCCAAGTGCCCTTGATTTTCTTGTTCGTGCTCGATGGGGCATTTCGGGGTGCAGGGATGGCGAAAGTTTCGCTCTACATCAACACCATCAGCCTTTGGAGTTTACGCATCATTCCGATGTACATTCTGCTCAAAAGTGCTATGGATGTTAAGTGGCTCTTTGTCATCATCTGTGCAGAAACCTATGTGCGCGCGGGGATTTTCTACTGGGCATATAGGCGAGGGTGGTGGAAAAAACCTGGGCGCTTTGTGTCTTAGCGCAATGACGCTTCCTTTTTGGCTAGGGCAAGATCGCTAACCAACATGTCGGTAATCAGATCGTCCACACTAAAATGGCGCTTCCAGCCCAATTCACGCTCAATTTTACTCGGATCCCCCAAGAGTAAATCCACTTCTGTGGGTCTGAAATAGCGCGGGTCTACTTGGATCACTACCTGCTGCAATTTCAAGGGCATGGTTTCTTTGAAGAGAGTGTTGGGCTTAAACCCTACCACCACACCCTTTTCCTCCAATCCCTGCCCCTCAAAGGCGATTTCCACCCCCACTTGGGCAAAACAACGGACACAAAATTCACGAATACTCATGGTCTGTCCGCTAGCGACTACATAATCTGTAGGAGTATCATGTTGTAACATTAAGTGCATCGCCACCACATAATCCTTAGCATGTCCATAGTCGCGCTGGGCATCCAGGTTACCTAAATACAAACACTCCTGCAAGCCATGGAGCATGCGCGCGATCGCCATCGTGATCTTGCGTGTAACAAAGGTTTCCCCACGTACCGGGCTTTCATGGTTAAATAAAATACCATTCAGCGCGAACATATTATACGCCTCGCGGTAGTTTTTGGTGATGTAGTAACCATAGAGTTTAGCCACCGCGTAGGGGCTTCGTGGATTAAAGGGCGTGTTTTCATTTTGGGGGGTCTGTAACACTTCTCCGTAAAGCTCCGAAGTGCTGGCTTGATAAAAGCGTGTGTCATGCAAATTGAGCAGGCGCATGGCCTCTAAAATGCGCAAAGTCCCTAGAGCATCTACATTAGTCGTGTATTCGGGCATCTCAAAGGAAACCTGTACATGGCTTTGAGCGGCTAGATTATAAATTTCTGTGGGGCGCACCTTGGCAATCAGGCTGATCATATTGCTCGAATCGGTCAGATCACCATAGTGCAGAAAAAAGCGGGCGTGTTGGCTGTGCACATCTTGGTAAATTCCATCAATCCTACTGGTGTTAAAGGAAGAACTGCGGCGTTTCACCCCATGCACCTCATAGTCTAAATCTAAAAGGTAGCGCGCTAGATAACTTCCATCTTGACCGGTGATTCCAGTGATTAAGGCAACTTTTTTCATCTTTTTCCTTTAAGGGCGTTTGTAATCATCTTCCAGGCGTTCAATGTCATTTTCATCACACAGCCCACATTGCACTTCTAAAATTCTTAAGGGTTGATCGGTACTATTGCCTAATCTGTGCAATTGCCCCTGTTTGATAAATACGCTCTCATTGGCATGCACTTCTAAGTTTTGCTCTTCAAGCACCACGCTTGCCACTCCCTCCACCACGACCCAGTGCTCGCTGCGGTGTTGGTGGCGTTGCAAACTCAGGCGTTTATGTGGGGTGATCTCTAAGAGTTTGACCTTGAAAGTGGGGTGTTCTAAGAGCACCTCAAAGCTTCCCCACGGGCGGTATTCTAGGACATGCGTTTTGACCACATCAGGATGACTCTGCTCGAGCTTGCTCACAACACTTTTAAGCGCGTCTAAATGACTTTGCTGGGCGATGAGTAAAGCATCTTTGCTATCCACCACCACACACTCCTCTATTCCCAACAAGCACACTAATTTATTCTGAAGGCCAAAAACATAATTGTTCGTGGCTTCGTGAATCTCTAGCATTCCCTGATGGCAGACATTGCCCTTAGAATCCGCATCTAAACTTTGCTTGAGACTTAAAAAATGTCCCACATCACGCCATGCACCTTCAAAGGGGATCAGTGCCAGATTTTTAGAGCGTTGCCATAAACAGACATCCACACTGCCCTCCACCAATGATTCCATGTGGTTGCATTTGATCAAATTGGGGAGGTGTTTGGCAGAAGCGTAGATTTTTTGGCAGGCTTGGAGCATATCAGGGACATGGAGGGCGCATTCTTGTAAAAACGCTTTAGCCTGAAAGACAAAGATTCCGCTATTGATGAAAAATTTTCTATCCTTTTGTGCGCAGAGTTGGGCGATCTGTTCTGCGCTGGGTTTTTCTACAAAGTCTACGATTTGCCCTGCAAGTGTGCATGCGATCAAACCATACTGGCTATTGGGTGAAGTGGCAACTCCCAGCAACACCATCTTACCTTGCTGAGCTAGAGGGCGGGCTTGGTTCAAAGCGTTTTGTAAAGCCTCTTGATCCATGAGGTGGTCTGTGGGACTAATACAGAGAATTTCCTCAGGAGCACAAGTTAGGCTGGCTAGAATCAAAGCGTTCATGGTGTTTTTAGGTGCGCTTTCTAGCAGAAACTGGGTGCGCGACTCCAAATGTGCCTGACTCACTTCCTCCAAGGTATGAAAGTAATGCGCCTGGTTACACACCACTAAAAAACGCGCCTCTTGGTGAATTAGGCGTTGTAAAGCCAAGCCAAAAAGACTTCGCCCCTGATAGAATTTGAGAAATTGTTTAGGAAAGATGCCGCGACTCAGAGGCCACAACCTCTTTCCACTCCCTCCACTTAACACAACACACACCATAGCGCAACTCCTAGATAAATAGGCTGTAGCTTTACACCGATCGCGTTAGCACGCGGTTTGTAAATCCTAAATTAATGTTCCTATGCTACGATATAAAGCCTTAAATTCTAACTAGGAGTTTTACCATGGATTTGAAGTTTATCCTCGATCACATGAATCAAAACCATGTGCAGGAAATGAAAGGCTTGCTTGCCAAATTTGGTCAGATCAAAGATGCGCTAGATGTGCGTTTGAAAAACGCCACCACAGAGTTTATTGAAATTGCCTACAAGCTCAAAGACAAGGCAGAAGAACAGGTGCAAAAAATCGACTACCCTGCCAAGGTGGCTAAAATGGAGGACATCAAACATGCCATTATTGAGCTATGTAAATCCATACCCCAAACCACGGATTTAGAGAATGTCCGCGCGGATTTAGAAGCTTTTAGGGATGGGTTTAGCAGTGTCTGTGTAGCCAGCCTTAACCCCCAAAATGAAGTGGTGTGCTCTTATAGTGCACTGCTCTCTTCTCAAGAGGGCGATTGCACCCAGTTTTACATTTATGTGAGCGAAGTGGCCGAGCATTTTAGCAGTCTTAAAGCGCACCCTGAAAATGTAGAAGTGATGTTTTTAGAGGACGAAGCCAGCGCAAAATCCCCCATTTTGCGCAAACGCCTACGCTATAAGACTCGTGTGCATTTTGTAGAGAGGGGCGCAGAGTTTGATAGGGTTTACGATAACTTTCTAGCCAAACATGGCAAGGGTAGGGGACTTGAAGCAATCCGCCACATGCAAGACTTCCACTTGATTAAGCTGGAATTTATGCGTGGGCGTTTTGTGAAAGGCTTTGGTCAGGCTTATGACATTGACGCGCATGGCAAGATTAGTTATGTGGGCGCACAGGGCAATCCCCATAACATGGACAAAAACCCCCACGCCCATCCCCACGCGAGTCATCCCCACGCCCATGCGCACCCCTAATCCAGGTTTTTGTTCCACTTTTCGCCCCTCCCTTTGGGGGGCATTTTAAAGAGGCTTGTAGGTGTTAATTTTCTTTGCCTGCGCGATTATTGTTGCTTTGATCTACACGCTGCTACGCGAGCGCTTGTCTCCCATGGTCGCCTTGACTCTCCTGCCTTTGGTGGGTTTGCTTGGTTTTTGGGGAGTGAGTGGACTTACTGGGAACAAGGTTGTTCCCAGTAACTACGCCTACCTTCTACAAGATTCTTATATTCAAAATTTCTTAAGTCAAGTTGCCCCTACACCCCTGCCTGGCGATGCCTCTGAGCGTTTTGCACAAGCAGCTTACCAAGCTCTCAAGCTCAAGCCAAAAGTTAAAAACCCAGTGGTTAATGCCACACAAATCACCCAAGCCTACCAAGCCGGCCTAAAAACTCTGCAAATCCAAGCCTCCTTTGAATCCGCTTTGCAAAGCATGTTGCAAACTCACTCCATTATCCGTAGTTTACAAGATCACACCCAAGTTTTGGTTGCGTATTTCAGGCAGGGGGTCAATAAGGTCTTTAACATCGCCCTCATGTTTCTCTTTGCTATTCTCTTTTTTGGGATTCTCAATGATGTCGGGCTGTTTAACCCTCTAATCAGGGGCGTTATTGCACTCTCTAAAGGGAATGCGATCGCCATTTGTGTGGGCACTTGTGTGATTGCTACACTTGCGCACTTGGATGGCTCGGGAGCGAGCACCTTTTTAGTGGTGATCCCCCCACTCTTGCCCATTTACAAACGCCTCAATCTCAATCCCTACCTTTTGGTATTGCTGGTAGCGATGAGTGCGGGCTTGGCTAATCTCTTGCCATGGGGTGGACCTTTGGGGCGCGTGGCCAGTGTATTAGGAGTGGAAACTAGCGCGCTGTATTTCTCTTTATTACCCTTGCAAGCTATCGGACTGGTCTGTGTGCTTTTTTTAGCGGTGATCTTGGGCTGGAGAGAACAAAGGCGTTTGAAAAATGCACCTCTTCAAAACTTAGAAGATGCCCCCAGTATGGACTTGGGCGCAACAAAGCACTTTCTAGCTAATTTATGTGTAGCGTTGTTGGCGTTGTTAGCCGTTGTGTGCAAAATTTTACCCCCAGAACTCTGCTTTTTGATCGCGCTTTGTGTGGCCCTGCTCATCAATTACCCCAACCCCAAAGCGCGCATGGATAAGATCAAGCAATATGCTCCAGAGGCGATTTCTATGGTCTTGATCTTATTGAGCGCAGGCATGTATATTGGGATTTTGAGCGGGTCGGGCATGTTGCAAGCCATCGCCAAGCATTTAACCGACTATTTACCCGCTTCAATCTTGCCTTATTTGCATTGGATAGTCGGGGCTTTGGGCGTGCCCTTCAAACTAATCTTGGACACCAATAGTTATTACTTCACTCTCTATCCCATTGTCGCCAGCCTAGTAGCTCCCATAGGCGTAGAGACCCAAAGTGTGGGTTATGTCATGCTTGTGGGCGCGACTTTGGGTACTTTTGTCTCTCCTCTTTCCCCCGCACTTTGGTTAGGACTAGGGCTTGCCAAACTCTCTATGGGCAGGCACATTGCTTATAGTTTCTTTTGGCTTTGGGGGTTGTCCTTACTACTCATAGGAGTGGCCAAATTACTCGGACTGCTTTAGCCACCTCTTTAAGTTAAACTTGGCTTTATAAGCCATGCGTTAGAATGCCTGCTTGTCTGATGACAAATTCACACACGCCCCGCCTTAGAGTGATCCATAGGGGTGTGGCGGCAAAACTTTAAGGAGTTAAGTATGATCACAATGAAAGATTTATTGGAATGTGGGGTGCATTTTGGGCACCAGACAAGGCGTTGGAATCCCAAAACTGCCCGCTTTATCTTTGGAGTGCGCAAGAACATCCACATCATCGACCTGCAAAAAACCCTGCGTTACTTCCGCTATACCTATAATGTGGTGCGCGATGCCAGCGCAGAGGGTAAAACCATTATGTTCGTGGGCACGAAAAAGCAGGCCAGCGATGCGCTCAAAGAATACGCGATGCAAGTCAATGTGCCCTATGTCAATTACCGCTGGTTGGGAGGCATGCTCACCAACTTCAGCACTATTAGAAAATCCGTGCGCAAGCTAGAGATCATGGAAGAGATGGAGAGCAGCGGGCAGATCGATCTGCTCACCAAGAAAGAGAAGCTCATGATCTTGCGCAAGAAGGAAAAATTAGAGAAGTATCTAGGTGGGGTGCGCCACATGAAACAAATGCCCGATATGATGTTTGTGGTAGATGTGGTCAAGGAAAAAATCGCTGTGGCGGAAGCGCGCCGCTTAGGTATCCCCATTGTCGCTCCCCTAGACACCAATTGCGACCCCGATTTAGTCGACTACCCCATCCCCGGTAATGACGATGCGATTCGCTCTATTCGCCTTTTCTGTAAAGAAATGGCAGAGGCGATCACAGAGGGACGCGAATTAGTGGGCAGACCTCATGAGGGGAGCGAAGAAGTCGAACATGTCAGCGCACAAGAACGCGAAGAGGTGTTAGAAGAAGTATACCAAGAAGGAGAAGAACATGAGTCAAATTAGCGCGGCACAGGTGAAGCAATTGCGCGAGATTACAGACGCGCCCATGATGGATTGCAAAAAGGCTTTAGTGGAATGCGCTGGAGATTTAGACAAGGCTATCGAACATCTACGCCAAAAGGGTTTAAGCAAGGCAGTTAAAAAAGCCGATCGCGTGGCACGCGAGGGGGTTGTGGCCTTGAGCGTGGACACGCATCAGGCAATCATGCTAGAAATCAATAGCGAAACGGATTTTGTGGCTAAGAACGATCACTTTAAAGCCTTAGTAAGCAAGAGTTTAGAGGTGGCGAAAAGTCAAGGAGTAGAGAGTGTGGAATCGCTCTACAAGGCCTCTGTAGAGGGGCAGAGCTATGAGAGTTATCTACACGGCGCAATCGCTAAAATTGGCGAGAATATTGTCGTGAGGCGTTTGGCTCATGTGAATACGGAAGCTAAGGAAGTCGTCCATGCGTATTTGCATGCCAACCACCGCGTGGGCGCGATTGTCAAGATCGCCTATCAAGACCCTAAGCACACAGAAAGCCTAAGGGAATTAGCCCGCCAAATTGCTATGCATGCTGCGGCTATGAAACCTGTAGTGTTAGATTACCACTCCTTTAGCCCCGAGTTTATCGCTCAGGAACAATTAGCCTTGGTGGCAGAGCTAGAAAAGGAAAATGAAGAGCTTAAGCGACTTGGCAAACCTCTAAAACACATCCCAACCTATGTCAGTCGTGCCCAGCTCACTCCTGCTCTATTGCAAGCTCAAGAAGAGGCGTTCAAGCAAGAACTCAAAGACCAGGGCAAACCCGAAAAAATCTTTGATAAAATCATCCCGGGTAAAATGGAACGCTTCATTGCCGACAACACTCTCTTGGATCAACGTTTGACCTTGCTGGGGCAGTTTTTTGTGATGGACGATAAAAAGACCATCGCGCAGGTACTGGAGGAAAAGAGCGCGCAGTTACAGGATTGCTTAAATATCAGTGCTTATGTGCGTTTTGAGGTGGGCGAAGGCATTGAGAAAAAACAAGAGGACTTTGCAGCCGAGGTGGCTGCACAGATTAGCTAATGGATCGCTATCTTTTTACTTCGGAATCTGTAACCGAAGGGCATCCGGATAAAATGGCCGATCAGATCAGTGATGCGATTTTAGACTATATCATCGAGCGCGACCCCCATGCGCGTGTGGCATGTGAAACCTTATTGGCCAATGGGTTTTGCGTGATCACGGGCGAGCTCAAAACTCGCGTTTATGCTCCCATGCAAGAGATTGCGCGCGGGGTAGTGCGTGACATTGGTTATACCGACGCGCTCTATGGCTTTGATTACCGCAGTGCTGCCGTGCTCAATGGGATTGGCGAGCAGAGCCCGGACATTAATCAGGGCGTGGATCGTGCCGATGGCGAGGTGGGTGCTGGAGATCAGGGTTTGATGTTTGGCTACGCCTGCGATGAAACCCCCTCCTATATGCCCCTAGCCATCGATTTAGCCCATTCTATCACGCGCGCGCTCGCCCATGCCAGAAAGAGCGCCATCTTGCCCTTTTTGCGCCCTGATGGCAAGGCGCAGGTTACAATCCGCTATGAAGGGCATAAGCCCGTGGGAGTGGACACCATTGTGGTATCGACCCAGCACAGCCCTGAAGTCGATCAAAAGCACCTCAGAGAAGCGGTGATTGAGGAAATTGTCTACAAAGTGCTTCCAAAAGAGTTTCTCAACGATAATATCACCTACCACATCAACCCTACTGGTAAATTTGTGATCGGCGGACCACAGGGTGATGCGGGTTTAACGGGGCGCAAGATTATTGTGGATACTTACGGAGGGAGTTGCCCGCATGGAGGGGGGGCTTTTAGTGGTAAAGACCCTTCTAAGGTGGATCGCAGCGCAGCTTACATGGCGCGCTATATTGCTAAAAATTTGGTAGCAAGCAAGGTATGCCATCGGGCGACTGTGCAACTTGCCTATGCGATTGGCGTTGTAGAGCCCGTATCCGTCTATGTCAACGCACATGGCACGAGTACTTATAGTCCCGAACAGCTCGAGGCTTGCGTGCGCGCCCTCTTTAAACTCACGCCTAAGGGGATTATGCAGAGCCTGGACTTGTTGCGCCCTATTTATCGCCAAACTGCTACTTATGGACATTTTGGACGCGAGGGCTTTAGCTGGGAAAAGACGGATAAGGCTGAAGAAATTGTAGGACATCTGAAGTCTAAGTCTTTGAGGGCATAGGTATATATGCCTAAGGAGGGGGATTCTCAATTGCGAGTTTTTATCGTTCACCTCTTTGAAAAAAACGCTTGATTCGACCCCACAAACTTCGTTGTTTGCGTCGTTCTTCCTCCTCTATTTCTTTTCTAATTTCCTCAACAGGTTTATCAAAAACAATTTCTATGTAATCCTCGCACCCATCTGCGCATTCTATGCGAATCACATTGGGCGGGAGTGTTTGGCGATCCTCGCTAGCGCGCTCTTCTGCTAATTTGGACTCTGGAGTGTCCTTTTGCATCACTAAACCTTCCTTAAAACTTTTTGCTATTGGCCTCATTGAGGATATTTTGCGCAATGTGCTGAACATTCTTGCTAATGCTTAGAGATGTGGTAGCAATTTCGGCATTATGAATCATGGTCTGCTCAAGTGTTTCCATCGCGTTGTTGATTTGTGTAATACTTGCTGTCTGTTCCTCTATGGCACTGGCAGCCTCGTTGATGGATTGAGTTAGGGAATGGGTGTTGAGTTCAATTTCTCCCAAAGATTTTTGCGTGCGCTCGGCGAGTTTGCGCACTTCATCGGCCACCACGGCAAATCCCCGTCCGTGTTCGCCTGCCCGTGCGGCTTCAATGGCAGCATTTAAAGCGAGAAGCGTGATCTGATCGGCGATTTCATTGATGATGAGTACCATGTTTTTAATCCCCTCCGATCGTTCGATCACCTCCTGACTCTTGGCATTCACACTTTGCATGGACCCGCTAATCTGTCCCAACGCACTCACGGTCTGCTCTAACGAACTCACTTGCTGTTTGGAAGCGTCTTGTAGTCGATGCGTGGTTTCATTGAGTGTATTGGTCTCTTGATAGAGTGCGTGGGCGAATTCTAGGGAATGTTTAAGTGAATCCACAATACTACGTTGCAATGTGTTGATATCATTGGCCAATTGCAAAAAACCGCCCTGTAGACTGCTTGTATCAATGCCGGCTTGGAAATCATTTTTAGAGTAGGTTTGGATGGTGGTGCAGATATGGCGGAACATATCATTCAAGAATTGGAAAAAGGTATTGAGGTCGTTACCTAAGCGTTCGAGCTCGGGATTAGCTGCGTGGGCGTGGATAATCTGCGTGAAATTCCCCGTATGCACATTACCCAATACATCCAACGCGTCTTTGGAAAAATGCTGATCGGCTTGGAAGTGCCCCACTGCTTCCTTGACATTGTGTGTAAGTGCACGCGCCATCTCACCTAGCTCATCCTTAGAGTGCAACACAATTTCTTTAGGTTCTTTTTTGGCCCGATAGTTGACAAATGCGAAGAAATCCCTGAGAGCCCCACTGAGTGTTTTAATATTCCTGGTGATTTTACGATAAAACAGATAGTATAAGGGCATAACCACTAGTAGTAGGAACGCTACGACAATGGCAGCATAGAGGTAAAAGTGATAACGCATGCTCCCCGCAATTTCATCAATGATTGCTTGCGAGCGCCGAGTCACATTATCCATGTAGACACCTGTGCCAATCCACAAATTAGATGTGCCTTCAATTTTTTGTGCATAGGACACCTTGTCCGTGTCTTGGGTACCTCCCTCTAAAAGGGGTTTGGGGAAGACATAGTAAACAAAATTCCCACCTGCCATCGCGGCCTTGTAGAGTTCTTGGATGTAGAATACGCCATTTCTATCTTGGATATCTCTAAGACTTGTGCCTAGTTTATCCTTCGCATTGGGATTGTAAAATGGGACATATTCCTCATAGGCAAAGAAGTAACCCGATTTATCCTCTTCAAAGCGAAAGCCATCGAGGATATGCGCAATAACTTGTCTTTTTCCTTCCTCCGTGGGAACATCTTTAATGGCGTTAGAAATGCTGTGCGCCAGCGCATCTGTAGCGAGTTTAAGTTGTTCTCCAAGCAAGTGCTTTAGATCGATGTTCACCAGTTCGTGTACGCGTTGAACAGATTCTCGATTACTTTGCGCAAACAGGAGCAAAGTCACCCCCATAGCAATGACGGAAAATGTCCACAAAACAATGATTTGCCTACCTAAAGAAAAAGAACTCACGCAACACTCCTTCAGTGACTTTGCTTACACGCTGTGGGTAATACACAATACGACCTCCATTGATTGGAAGGTGGAGTCGAATGTCTGCACTCCGTTTGACATACTTCCCATAGAAATCCGGGAGTGTTAGTGTTAGGGTATAGCGCAGGCGATAGACTTCGCATTAAGCTTCCTTGATGATAATTTTACCATCTTCTACATCAAAGAGAAGATGTTGATCAGCTAAATGGACACTATCTGTTTCTAACAGAAGCGTGGCTAGGCGATCTTCTACCTCATCGTATAAAGTGCGTTTGAGGGGACGCGCGCCATAGATGGGATCAAAGCCACTTTTGGCGATGTATTCTCTAGCCTGCGGGCTCAACTCTATTTGCACCCCCCGCTCGCTGAGTTTCTCCTGAATATCCGCAAACATCAAATCTACAATTTGCATGATCGATTCCAAGTGCAAAGGGTTGAAGATCACAATGTCATCTAAGCGGTTTAAAAATTCGGGCTTAAAGTAGGCTTTCAGGGCTTCTTGCACCATAGCTTGTTTATCGTGCTCTTCACTCAGCTCCATGATCTGATCGCTCTCAATGTCATAGGCTTTCAACACCTCTTGTTCGGCCTTGTGCTTGGCATGGATGTTTTCATACTCTAGGATTTTATCGCTAGCGATATTGCTAGTCAAAATAATGATAGTATTTTTAAAATCCACCACCACGCCCTTATTATCTGTAAGCCGCCCCTCATCGAGCACCTGCAAGAGCATGTTAAACACCTCCGGGTGCGCCTTTTCAATCTCATCAAAGAGGAGCACGCTATAAGGGCTACGCCTAACCGCTTCAGTGAGCTGTCCGCCCTCCTCATAGCCCACATACCCCGGGGGTGCGCCCACCAAGCGACTCACTGCGTGCTTTTCCATGTACTCGCTCATGTCCAGCCTAATCAAATTCTTCTGACTATCAAAGAGAAATTGCGCTAAGGTCTTGGCACTTTGGGTTTTACCCACACCTGTAGGTCCTAGGAATAAAAAGCTCCCAATGGGTTTATTGGGATCACTCAAGCCTGCCTTATTGCGCTTAATGGCCTTAGCAATCGCGCTAATGGCTTGAGATTGCCCGATCACACTCTTAGCTAGCTCCTGCTCGATGTGTAAAATCTTGTCCTTTTCCTCTTGCAACATCTTTTGGACTGGGATATGCGTCCATTTGCTCACAATGCGCGCGATACTATCTTTAGTAACTGCGTGTTGCAACAAGCTCCCATGCTCTTGCATGCGCGCCCATTGTGCCTCTAAATCACGCACTGCCTGTTCTAACTTAGGAATCTCGCCATGATCAATTTTAGCCGCTTTTTCAAATTCGGACTGGCGTTTGGCTAGCTCGGATTCGCGTCTCAAGTTCTCAATATTGTTCTTAGCCTGCGCGATGTCCTTAAATACCCGTCTTTCATTTTCAAATTGCGCCTCTAAGCGTTGTTTTTCCTCTAGGGCGTTGCTAAGTTCCTTTTGCACTTCCTCTAGGCGTTGTTTATTGCTAGGGTTCTCCTCCATAAGCAAGGCTTGTTTTTCTACCTCTAGTTGTTGCACTAATCTTTTGGTGTGGGAGAGGGGATAGGGTTCGGATTCGATCTGCATTTTCAACTCGGCAGCCGCCTCATCGATCAAATCGATCGCCTTATCGGGCAGAAAGCGGTTAGTGATATAGCGGTGCGAGAGTTTAGCACTGGCTACTAGCGCGCTATCGGTGATACTCACATTGTGGTGTGCCTCTAAATTCTCTTTGAGTCCTCTTAGAATCTGCAAGGTTTCATTCACGCTAGGCTCTTCTAGGGCGATGGGCTGGAAGCGGCGCGTGAGCGCGCTATCTTTTTCAAAGTATTTGCGATACTCTTTGAGCGTAGTCGCCCCGATGGTGTGCAACTCCCCACGCGCTAAGGCGGGCTTTAAGATGTTAGCCGCGTCCATGCTCCCCTCACTTGCCCCTGCCCCCACGATGGTATGGATTTCATCGATGAATAAAATCACATTGCCCGCTTTTTTGACCTCCTCTACCACCTTAGTTAGGCGTTCCTCAAATTCTCCCCGATACTTTGCCCCAGCAATGAGCATGCTCAAATCCAGCATGACAACTTGCTTGTGCTGTAAAGACAAGGGCACTTCTTTTTTGGCGATGCGCTGGGCTAGTCCTTCCACAATAGCGGTTTTGCCTACCCCGGGTTCGCCTAGCAAAATGGGGTTATTCTTGGTCTTGCGGATTAAAATTTGCATCATGCGCAAAATCTCTTCATCGCGCCCGATGACTGGGTCCAGCGTGTTTTCTAGGGCTTTGGTGGTCAGATTGATCCCGTATTTTTCTAATGCCTCCAAAGTAGCATCATCGCTAGGCTGGTTGATTTTCACCCCCTTGCGCATGCTCTCTAAGGTCTTGACAAGCTCTGGGGTATCTAAGAATTGTTTAAAATACTGGCTAAAAAGCGCGGCGTTAGCGATAATAAAACTGTCCACCGCCACGAATTGATCCGCATTTTTCACGCTCCAGCCCAAAGCACTATGCAGGGCATCTAAGAGGTTCTTACTGAGGTTAATCCCCTGCGCGCTCACGCTCGAGCTCTTAGGCAGGCTATCTACTACACTTCTAGCCTCTAGCTCTAAGGGGGCTTTCTCTACGCCCATTTTAATCAAGGCATGGCTGAGTAAAGACTGACTATTGCTTAAAAGTGCCCAAAAAAGGTGGATGGGTTCGATCTCTTGGTTTTTGGCGTGCAGGGCTAAACTCAAGGCCTGATCGAGGCTTTCCTTAAGCTGGTGGGTGAGTTTTTCAAAGATATTCGATGTGTGCATATATGTCCTTATTTGAAAAAAAGAATCACATTATAACACACACCTCTAGCCATATCTTTTTGACATACTCCTCATAACCAAAGCTAGGAGTCTTAGCGCGTGGGAGATGACTCTTGGGTCCAAACTCCCCCTATCCTTTCATATCACTCTTAATCTTGTTCTTAGTGCTGTTATATTACACTCACACCAAAGTTCATTATAAGAAGAAGGAAGCGTTGCAACAATTACATTTCCCTCGTTTCTTGGCATGCATGGTAGTTGTAGGTTTGGCATGCGCGGGTATGCGAGCAGCAGACTCCAAGGTGGAGTCAGTTACTGGGGAGGGTTCAAGCACCAAAGGTACTAGGAGCTTAGATCGGCAAATCCGCCAATCCCTCAAAACACCCCAAGAATCTCCCAAGGAGACACCCTCCAAAACCACTCAAGAGAATTCTGAACAAAATACACCTCAAGATGAAGATTTTGTAGAAGATCGTAAAGATGGCATTGTGGGGGGCATTGCCATCACGGTCAACAATGCTCCTATCACCCTCTATCAAATTGAAACCCAGCAAAAAGAGCACCATATCAGCCGACAACAAGCGATTAACCAGCTTATTTTGCAACGCATTCAAGCTCAAGAGATCAAGCGACTCAAGATCGACATTGAGGACGATAAGATCGATGCTGAGATCGAGGGCATTGCCAAGCACAATGGTATGGATGTAGAAGATTTTATGCGCACTTTGGCTAGCGAGGGAATTGATCCTGTTACTTACAAGGCCCAGCTCAAAAAGCAGCTAGAGACGCGCGAACTTTTACGCAATATTCTGCTCTTCAATGTCAACACAAATAATGAGACTAAAATGCGTGAATACTATAATTCGCACAAGAGTGAATTCAGCGTGCCCAGCGAGATTGTTACGCTCCGCTACACGGCTCAAGACACCCAAGCCCTCACTAAGGCACTGGAAAATAAGGATGTAGAGGTTCCAGGTGTTACCAAAGTTGAGGAAAAAATCAATGTTAAAACCCTCAACCCCCAAATCGCTCAGATGTTCTTGAGCACCCAAGAGCATACTTTTACCCCGATTTTGAACGCGGGCGGAGGGAATTTCGTTTCTTTCTATATTCAAGAGAAATTAGGCAAAGAAGATGTCTCTTTTAATCAGGCGCGTAACTTCATCGCTAATAAACTCATTGAGGAACAACAGGACAAAATCTTAGCCGAATACTATGAAAAATTGCGCGTCAAGGCCAAAATTAAGTTTTTGCGCCAGTAAATCGCGTGGAGCAACTAGCTTATGTCTACAAAGATTCGCTCTTCAGCGTAGCGATCTTGATCGCCGTGATCGGAGCTGTGATCTTAATTGATCATTTCCGCTCCCTTTTCAAACACAAAAAAAACCTCAAAGCCCTCGATGCCCTTTCTCTCTCCTATGCACCCGTCGATCTAGCCTTTGAGGTGCAACAACTCTTGGCCAAAGAAAAAGAAAGCATATCAGAAGTGTTGGGGATCAAGACATGGCTTTTTCTAGCCAAGCACTATAGTAGCCATGGCAATGGCGAGCAGGCGATCACCATTTACCTTTCTTTGCTCTCCAAATATCCCAAGGATCGCGTCGTTCTTTTAAAAAATCTAGCCCAAACCTATATTGCTCTGGGTTATGTGCAAAAGGCGCATGACATTTTGTTAGAGGTTTTACGGCTCGAGCCGCGCAACACGGATGCACTTAAAGAAATGGTGCGGGTGTATGAAATCCTCTGCGCCCCTCAAAAAGCCTTAGAGGTGCTAGAATGTTTGGATGAGTTGGAAGCAGAAGGTCTACTAGATACTTACCACTACCTGCAGATGCAAATTTTGATGCAGGAGGATTTGGCCCTTGAAGATCGGAGTGTGCGGATTTTAACCTTGGGACATAAACATAAAACTCTCTACAAACTCGCATTGCGGCATTGTAAAACCTACCATAGAGCTCTTTTTTTACAAGAGATTCCTCGCCTAGAAAAGGGCATGGAATGTGTGGATTTGCTTTGGGATTTGGAATTAGAGGAAGTCCAGCCCCTGCTCACTCAACTGCACCCACAGGTGCGTGAGATTTTTGTGGCCAAGGGTTTTGTGGAGGGCACATGCGCACACTTACAATTGGAGGTGTTCCACACTTTTAAAGACAAATACCCCATTAATCTAAATTTTAGTTATCAATGCCATGCCTGCAAAAATCTCTCTCCTTTTGAGAGTCATCGCTGCGTAGTGTGCGGGGCACTTGGGGTAAAGGAGGTGGTGCTTAACTTGAGCACGCAAGCCATAGACTATAGCCAACAACTCAATCTCAACTAGGAGGCATGATGAAACACATTGAAATTTTTTGTGATGGATCGTCTTTGGGTAACCCGGGGGCGGGAGGTTATTGTGCGATCCTGCGCTATCAAGATTATGAAAAGATCATCACCGGAGGTGCACCCCACACTACCAATAACCGCATGGAATTGCAAGCACTCAACGAGGCTCTTAAAGTCCTTAAGGAGTCCTGTTATGTGTCCCTTTATAGCGACTCAACCTATGTCTGTCATGGCATTTCTAAATGGCTAAAAACCTGGCAAGCCAGGAATTTTGCCAAAGTCAAAAATGTCGATCTCTGGAAAGAGTTTTTAACACTATCTGCCCCGCACCGCATTACCCCCCATTGGATTAGAGGGCATGCCGGGCACGCCTATAATGAGCGCTGCGACGCATTGGCCAAACAAGAAGCATTACACCAAAAAGGAGTTTCATGCTAGAGAGATTACAAGAATTATTGGGTTATCGTTTCCAAAACCCCGCTTTACTACAACAAGCCCTTACCCACAAGAGCACTAAAG
This sequence comes from Helicobacter salomonis, assembly GCF_900197775.1. Lineage (NCBI taxonomy): Bacteria > Pseudomonadati > Campylobacterota > Epsilonproteobacteria > Campylobacterales > Helicobacteraceae > Helicobacter > Helicobacter salomonis. The sequence goes on along the minus strand of NZ_FZMA01000039.1, from coordinate 24,366 downwards.
CCCGTCCTAACAACGAAAGGCTAGAGTTTCTGGGCGATGCAGTGTTGGATTTGGTGGTGGCAGAGATTCTCTTTGCGCGTTTTAGCGATCTCCAAGAGGGCGATCTCTCCAAAATGCGCGCTGCATTGGTGAACGAAAAGGCGTTTTTCAAGCTCGCCTCTCTCTTGCAACTGCAAGATTATATCCTCATCTCTCCAGCAGAAGCCAATAACCACGGGCACACCAAACCCTCCATCTTAGCCAACGCTTTTGAAGCATTGATGGGAGCTATCTATTTAGAGAGTGGGTTAGAATCCATTAAAACCTTGATGAGTCATTTTTTAGACCGCATTTACCCCGATCTCTCCTTGCAAAGCACTTTCATGGATTATAAAAGTGCGCTGCAAGAACTCACCCAAGCGCGTTTTAAAGTCGTGCCTACCTATACTCTCAAAAGTGAGAGCGGGCCCGATCACGCCAAACAATTTGAAATGCAAATTTTTATTTTAGATAAACTCTATGGCACTTGTAGCGCTAAGAGCAAAAAAGAAGCCCAGCAACTCTGTGCCCAGATGGCCTACCAACGCTTGCGTTTAGAGGGTAGTGCATGAGTTTAATCTTACGCACCTTTGGGGAGTCGCATGGAATTATGGTTGGTGGAGTGTTGGAGGGCGTACCTGCGGGGTTAAAAATGGATTTAGATTTTATTCAGGCAGAAGTCAATAAGCGCAAAAGCGTGAATGCTTTCACCACTCCGCGCCAAGAAGAGGATAAGATCGAAATTGTGAGCGGAGTCTTTGAGGGGACAAGCACGGGCGCACCCATCGGGCTGGTGGTGCGTAATAAAAATGTGCACTCCAAAGATTACGACTCCTTAAAAGAAACCTTTCGTCCCGGACACGCCGACTTTACCACTTTTGCTAAATATGGGATTAGAGATCATCGAGGCGGAGGGCGTAGCTCGGCCCGAGAAAGCGTGATCAAAGTGGGTGCAGGAGCGATTGCTAAATTGCTTTTGAAAGAGATGGGTATAGAAATAGCTAGCGGAGTGTTTAGTGTGGGAGGAGTGCAAGCCCAAAAATTAGACTTTGAGCATGCCCAAACCAGCCCCATTTTTAGCCTAGACAAACATGCCCAAGAAGCCCAACAAGAGGTGATCTTGCAAGCAAAGAAAGCAGGCGATAGTTTGGGAGGTGTGGTGTTGGTGCACGCACACGGACGCGCTCTACTAGGCTTGGGCGAATTTAGCGATCGCTTAGACGCGCGTATTGCCTATGCAATGATGGGGCTTAATGGGGTTAAGGGGGTATTTATGGGCGATCCCCAAGCTGCTAGCATGCAAGGTAGCATGTATAATGACGCACTAGGTTTTCATGGGTTCAAGAGCAATCATTGCGGGGGAGTGTTGGGGGGTTTTGGAAATGGAGCGGATTTAGTGGTGTGGGTGCATTTCAAGCCCACTTCTAGCATTGCCCTGCCCCAAGAAAGTATTAACACCCAAAAGCAAAGCACCCAAATCACACTCAAGGGCAGGCATGATCCTTGCATTGCAATTCGAGGGAGTGTGGTGTGTGCGAGTTTATTAGCCCTGATCTTGGGGGATTTTGCTTTAAGCAACACCCATGCACGCCTAGATCAAATTAAGGCAAGTTATGGCTATTAGGGATTTTGTGCTAAAATGGCACGGAAAGGTGGCAAATATGAACGATGCTTCTCAAGCTAGATTGAGTCCTAGCGACATGCAAGAAATTTACCAGAGTTTAGAGTCAGGGAAGAACAAGGTGTGCGCTAAGCGTATTGCCCCCAACCAAATGCTCCTGGAATCTCAGGAGGGCACGCTCAATACCAAGGAGGCTTGGCTGGTGCAGGACGAACAAGATCAACGCTTTGTAGTCGTGCCTGAAATCTTACTGCAATACATTGTGCAGGTGATCCAGCAGGCGTATGAAGAAAAGATGGTAGTGGAGTTGGAACGCGACATGGCCACGCTTACACCTGTAGATTTCAAGGATGCCATGGCGGTTGCCTTGAAAAAATTAGAGGGTATGCGTGGGAGTGATGGAAATTTGCCTAAGATTTCCTCGCTGGATTTTGTGCGCGACCTTAAAAAGCAGTATCCTAATCTATTCTTTAACTTGGCTGAGTTTTTGGAAGCCAAGAAAGAGGATTATTTGAAACTTGAAAACTTGGAGAATATCCCTTTTTAGCCGTGAAACCTCTAGACTTCCAGCAATTCGCCCACCATTCTAAACCCGGTCCTAGATACACCAGCTATCCTACAGCGGTGGAATTTCACGCCAACTTCCAAGAGAGCGATTTGCTCCAAGCTCTCGCACGCACTCCAAAGCAAACCCCTCTTTCCTTATATTTCCATCTCCCCTTTTGCAAGAGCCCTTGCTATTTTTGCGCCTGCAATGTCATTTATAGCAGCAGTGAGCGTAAGAAAGAACGCTACATTCTCTATTTGCAAAAGGAGCTGGAGTTATTAAAACAATATTTGGACACACAAAGAGAAGTGGTGCAATTGCATTTTGGCGGGGGCACACCCACTTTTTTTAGCGCAGAGCAACTGGAACGCATTATTGAGAGCATTCGAGCGACTTTCTCTAATTTTGCGCCCGATGCCGAATTGGCTTGTGAAGTCGATCCACGCCACTTTAATCGCGATCAAATGCGCGTCCTTAAAAAGCACGGCTTTAACCGTCTGAGTTTTGGGGTGCAAGATTTTGAGCCTGTGGTGCAAAAAGCAGTCAATCGCTTGCAAAGCTTTGATCTTGTGCGTGAAAAGGTGGAGCTAGCCCGTGAGTTTGGGATCAATTCACTGAATTTCGATCTCATCTATGGTTTACCCTTTCAGAGTGTAGGCAGTTTCCAAAGCACCTTAGAGCAGGCTCTGCGCCTAGAACCCGATCGCCTAGCTGTGTTTAATTACGCCCATGTACCTTGGATCAAGCACACCATGAAAATAGACCCTACCACCCTACCCACTCCCAGCCAGAAACTAGAAATTTTGCAGTTTTTGATCACCTTTCTCACCCAGCGCGACTACGAAATGATTGGCATGGATCACTTTGCTAAAAGGGATAATGAGCTCTATCTAGCCTTGCAAAACAAACAACTCAGACGCAATTTTCAGGGCTACACCACCAAAAAATTCTCCCAAACCATTGGGGTAGGGGTTACTAGCATTGGGGAGGGGCTAGACTATTACACCCAAAACTTTAAGGATTTAAAGGCGTATGAGAACGCGCTCGATGACGGGCATTTACCTGTAGAGCGGGGTATCGTTTTAAGTGCAGAGGATCGCTTGCGCAAAGAGGTGATCATGCACCTGATGAACAATTTAGAACTGGATTTTAGCACCATTGAGCACGCCTTTAATATTGACTTCAAAACCCATTTCAAGCAAGCCCTGGAGGCACTAAAGCCCTACGAGCAAGAGGGGTTGGTGCATGTGGATGCACAGGGCTTAAAGACAAGCCCCACGGGAGCGATGTTGGTGCGCAACATCGCGATGGTATTTGATGCGTATTTGGACAAACACCATGGGGATCAAAAATTCAGTAAAACCCTCTAAATTAGAGGTATGGTTAGATGCAGATATTGAGCGCACCACGCAGGCCTGCGTCAAATGCGGCAAATGCGTCCCCAGTTGCACTATTTATCGTATCCACAAAGATGAAACCACTTCCCCGCGCGGGTTTTTAGACCTCATCGCTTTAGTCAAGCAGGAGAGTTTAGAGCTCAATACCCCCCTAAAACACATTTTTGAGAGTTGTTTTCTCTGCACTACCTGTGTGCAGGTCTGCCCCTTTCATCTGCCCATAGATAGCATGATTGAAAAAGTGCGCGTTTTAAGTGCGCACAAACATGGGATTGCGTGGCATAAAAGGCTTTATTTTTTTCTGCTTAAACACCCCAAACTCATGGATTTTGTCTTTTCCCTCTGTGCCGTGAGTGCACCCTGTGCTTTTAAACAAGTGAAAGACAAAATCCATTGGCGTTTTCAATCTCTCGCGCCCAAAATCTTAGCCAAACGCGCGTTTTTTCCCTTCGCGCGCCAAAGCTTTTTGTGCACTCATCAGGGCATAATTTCCCCCAAAGCCCCCTTAGAGAACATGCCCGCTAAGAGTGTGGGGATTTTCATTGGTTGTTTGGGTAATTACAATTACCCCAGCGTAGGCAAGAGTTTACTCACCATTTTAGACAAGCTCAATATCAGCGCGCATATCCCCAAGCAATTTTGTTGTGGCGCGCCCGCCTTCTTCACTGGGGATATAGACACCGCCCTTTATCTAGCCCAAAAAAATGTGGACTTACTTATAGATGTAGCCACACACACAGAGGCGATCTTAGTTCCTGAGGCGACCTGCATTAGCATGCTCAAAAAAGATTATCAACATGTCTTTGAGAGCATCCCCGATCCTAAAACGCGCCAAGAGTGGTTAGAAAAATGGCGCAAGGTGGCAGACAAATTACAATTTGCCTCTAGCTTTTTAACCCATAATAGCGCGCTTTTAGAGGTGCTCAAAACCTATCCTAAAAATCCCCTTAGCTTGACCTATCATGACCCCTGCCATGCTAAAAAAGTCTTGGGGGTTTATAAAGAGCCGCGCGCGCTTTTAGGGGCAAATTTTCACTTAAGTGAAATGCAAGAGAGCGATCGTTGCTGTGGTTTTGGGGGGGTGAGTATGCAGAGCGATCACTACGCTTTAAGCGTGCAGGCAGGTTTGCCCAAAGCTCAAGACATCGCCAACACCCACGCCCAAGTAGTGAGCGCGGAATGTTCGGCTTGCCGTGTCCAGCTTAACAACGCTTTACACCAAATAGACGCGCCCACGCAGTTCTTACACCCCCTAGAGCTCATCGCTCGGGTTTTGCAAGCGCCCAAGACCTAGATTTAAAAAAAATATGCTAGAATAGGACAATACAGCAACATTTAGGACAGAGAGGACGCATGGATAAACTATTTTCTAACTTCATCAAGGGCGTGGCTGTTTTTGGTGCGCTTTCCCTTCCCCTGTGTGCAGAGAGGAATGCGTGGTATGTGGGAGCGAGCTATCAAGTGGGGCAGGTGGGACAGATGATCAAGAACCCCCCTCTTGGTGACCCACTTAATTACCCTAAATTCCCCAGCGGCCACTACACTTATGCGGCTGTCATGCAGGGGCTTGGAATTAGTGTAGGCTATAAACATTTCTTGGGGCATAAAAAGTGGTTTGGGTTGCGCTATTATGGCTTTATGGACTATGGGCATGCGGTTTTTGGGGCTAATGAGCTTGTGCCCGGACAGGGCACTGTTGCTAATCTCACTGATATGTTCACCTATGGGGGGGGTATTGATACTTTGTATGATGTGATCAACAGGGACACCGCTACCTTTGGATTTTTCTTTGGGGTGGCCATCGCGGGCAACTCTTGGGGTAACACTACGGGAGGGTTCTTGAAGAGTAAGGGAGATATTGATCCTGCTATTTTCCAGTTTCTATTCAATGCCGGTTTGCGAACCACCATTGCCAAACACCAAGAGTTTGACTTTGGGGTTAAAATTCCCACCATCAACGATTATTATTTCCACAATGGTCCTTTGACTTTTACTTACCGCAGACAATATAGCCTGTATGTGGGCTATCGTTTTAATTTTTAGCAGGGGATTGTTATGTCGGCCCGCATTCCTGCTAGGGGTTTTGCCATCCATTCTAAAGAGGGGAAATTTCAAGAACACCATTTCACCCGCCATGCTTTAGGCGAAAAGGATGTGTTGATAGACATCCACTATTGTGGGATTTGCCATAGCGATGTGCATTCAGCCTATAGCGAATGGCATGAGGGCACTTATCCGATGATTCCCGGGCATGAGATTGCGGGCGTAGTTAAAGAAGTCGGCGCGCATGCGCGCAAATTCAAGGTAGGCGACCAAGTAGGCGTGGGTTGTTTTGTCAACTCCTGTCGTGCATGCGAGCCGTGCGCACTTGAGCGCGAACAATTCTGTCCAAAAGTGGTCTTTACCTACGATTGCCCCGATTACTTCCACAACAACGAACCCCACATGGGGGGCTATTCTGATTGCATCGTGGTAGATGAAGATTACATGATTCGTATCCCCAATGACGCGCCCCTAGAAAAGATTGCCCCTCTGCTTTGTGCGGGCATCACCACCTACTCTCCTTTAAAATTCTCAAATATCCAGGCAGGCTCTAAGGTGGGAGTGGCCGGTTTTGGCGGGCTAGGGCACATGGCCTTAAAATACGCCTTGGCGATGGGTGCTGAAGTGAGCGTAATCGGGCGCAGTGAAGCCAAGAGAGATCAGGCTTTGACAATGGGAGCTAGACACTATTATAGTTCTGTCAAAGAAGCAAGAGGGGCAGGTTTGGATTTAATCCTCTCCACCATTCCCACCCCCTACAACATCGCTGACTATTTGGAGGTGCTCGCCTACGGAGGCGAGTTAGCCATTGTGGGTAACCCGCCCAGAGATGTGTTACCCAGCGTGAATGTTGCCCAGTTAATTAGACATGGCAATAAAAAGGTCTATGGTTCCTTGATTGGGGGGATCAAAGAAACCCAAGAAATGTTAGATTTTTCCATTTTGCACAATATTTACCCTGAAATCGAGCTAGTAACCGCTAGGGATATTGATCAGGTTTACTACAATCTGACACACTCCAACGCTTCTTTTCGCTATGTCATTGATATAAAAAAGTCCTTTGAAGTCCAATAAGTTTCTCGAATTTTTATAGGGTTATTTTCGCCCCAAAATGCGCTAGATAGGTTGATTCTACTTAGGCATTTTGATAAGACTAAGTGAAACCAGCATACAGGAGAGGTCTTAGGTGGAATTTTGCCACTCACGCTCTAAAGCCCATAAGTCTAAAGCTATGGGGGTGGTTGATCGCATGCGGCAAACTTGTGCTATAAAGCCCAAAGAGTTAGGGCATCAACTCTTTGGAATAGAGACCGTAAAACCCCTTGCAGAGTGGGTTTTGATGGGACCAGATTTCTGAGGGGAGCCGTTCCCTAGCCTTCAGCTCAAAGGATTTGCAAGATTGATAGGTAAGATTAGTAGGGCAGTGTTGATACCTGAACGCACTCTTTTAAGAGTAATTTCAGGCATTGCTCTGATCCTATGCACTCCCTGTGTAAAAGCCGCTGATTATAAGTTAAGCGGCTTTGCTAATCAGGCTGCCACCCTTGGCTTTAACCAACATGCCATAGAGAAGAATAAGGGCATTTATCCGATGCAGCAATACGCGACTATTGCGGGTTATTTAGCCCTTAAGTTTAATTTATTATCCAAAAACCTGGGTAAACACAGTCTAAAGGGTAGAGTTGGGGGCATGGTTGGAGGTATACTCTACGATGGCACAAGAAAATTCTACGGAGGGTCGGTAGTCTACCAAAACTTCGCCTACTATGATGGGTATTTAGGTGGGGCAGCCGATGTTGTGCAAAGCGATGATGTATGGGTTAAAAATCGTAAGCTTAGGAATTTTAGCCATTTTTATGTTTTTAGCGACGCGCATTTGGAGTACAATTATCAGGATCAGTTTGGAATCAAGATTGGGCGTTATCTTTCTCGAGCTTATTATAAAAGCGGACAAACCCAAGGATTTGAGGTATATGGCCAAATACAACATGTGCGCCTTTGGTGGTTTAGTTCTTGGGGTCGTGCGTATGCGACAGGGGCTCTTTTAAGAGATTGGTATGCTTCCAGGGTCGTTTACAGTGGTGGTTACCACAAGAATGCGCAAGGAGGCTACACACCCAGTGGACATAAAATCGCTTATGGCACCCATGCTATGCAACTCACCTATGAACAACACCACTTGGTCATCGAGGGATTTTTTTATTTTTCTCCCAAGATGTTCAACGCCCCGGGTCTGCGAATGGGTTGGGATAGCGATCCCAATTTTAATGGCAAAGGCTGGCGTTCTAATACCCAAATCACCCTCTTTTTACCCTTCTACTATCCTTGGATGGTATACAACGAGCATGGAGGTGTCATTTACCGCTATGACAATCCTGCTACAGCCAATGGACAGAGCCTGACAATCCGCCAACGCTTTGATATTAACCAGTTCTACATCTTGGGGACTTTTTATAAAAACTTCCGCAATAGTAATGCGTGGATAGGCAACACAGGTAATCCAGCGGGTGTGGAGTTTTATGGCAATAGTCTTTGGGCAGGTTATGCAGGCACCGCCCTAAAAGCTAATGCCATAACAGGAGCCCTTGTCTATGGAGGTACGCATTTTAAAAAGAAGTTGGCATGGCGCATGACATGGCAGTGGAGCAGTGCACCTGTCTCTTATGAAGGCCGTGTGGCTCTTTCTTTGAGCTACCAATTCACCCCTAATTTAAAAGGCCTAATGGATTTAACCTATTATGGAATTCATACTAACAAGGGATATCAAGCAGGCTTGAATGCCTATTGTAACCCCCAAATTACATACTGCGGGGGTGGCTATCAAGACCGTAGCGCTCTCTACACCCAACTCATTGCTTCCTTTTAGCTGTTTCTACAAAATTCTACGGAGATGGGTTTTTTTACTGCATTCTTACAACTGCGCTCCAAAGTCCTAGCCTTAGGTATGGGGAGCATGTCAAAACACGCATCATCTTTAAGGCTGTAAGGGGGAAATTAGGCTAGAATAGACCAACTCAACAAAAAAGGCTGACTATGTTGCGATCCCTTTATAGTGCGACAACTGGAATGCTGGGGCAACAAACCCACATCGATACCACCTCTAACAACATTGCTAATGTCAACACCGTTGGCTTCAAGAAACAAAGAGCCGATTTCAACGATCTCTTTTACCAAGCCCTCCAGTACGCAGGCACTTCTACCTCAGACACCACTAAATCGCCCAATGGAATCGAAGTGGGCTTAGGGGTGCGCACTTCCAGTGTAACCAAAATGTTCTCCCAAGGCAGCCCTAAAGAAACTGAAAACAATTTAGACATCGCCATTACGGGCAAGGGCTTTTTTCAAATCCAGCTTCCCGATGGTTCGACTGCCTACACCCGTGCAGGCAATTTTAAGATCGACGATCAGGGCAATATGGTTACTACGGAAGGGTATTTGCTTATTCCCCAGATTACATTTCCCCAAGACACCACCCAAATTAGTATCGGGGTAGATGGCACGGTGAGTGTTACGCAGGGCAATGCGAGCACTTCTAATGTCATTGGACAAATCACCTTAGCTAATTTTATCAACCCCGCTGGTTTGCACGCTTTGGGCGATAACCTCTTGGCTGTTACCTCTGCGAGTGGTCCAGCTATCGTGGGTAATCCTAATGGCGATGGTTATGGGCAATTACGGCAGGGCTTTTTGGAACTGAGTAATGTGCGTCTAGTCGAAGAGATGACTGATCTTATCACCGCTCAAAGGGCTTATGAAGCCAATTCTAAGACGATTCAAACGGCCGATAACATGCTCCAGACAGTCAATAGCTTAAAACGCTAGGGTATTAGGGCCCCAAGACCTCAAAGAGGTTGGGGTTTTGCGTGCGGGTTACTTAAGGTTACTCGTTTCTGCGACGCTGTACTGGGTAACCTGAAAACCTGTGGGGTTTTGGGGCATGGGAGCGTAATCAAATTTGGGAGGTCGCAAAAAGGCGTAGCTTAGAGTCACATGGTAGCGCTTTTCGTAGACAAGCTGTCCGTTGTGAAAGAGTTTTGCGCTGATGTGTGCACTCCCGACATTGGTCGCTTGGGCGTGCTTGAGGAGGGCAATGTCAATAATTTTAATGTCGCGCGCCATGTTGGTGTCGGTGTAAATGCTGTTTTTAGAAGCGACTAGACTCTCAAAGATCTCCCACACCTTGTGGCTACTTTGTAGGCGCACTGCCTCATAGCGTTGTTGATCGTCAATGTGGTTGATCGACTCGCGATTGAGGATGTAAGTGCCTATGAGTGAGCGCACCAGTGCTTCATTGCTGGAAATGCTTGCATCAGCGCGCTGGATAATGGCATAGTGCTTATCTTGGTTGGCAAAATCCACAAAATAGGGCTGTGTTTCTTTGAGAGGCAAGAGCGCGATGAGCGCGATGGTTAAGCCCACGCTGATCACACTGAGCAAAGCCACAAGTTTGTAAGCGATGGCGGTGCGTTTGCGCTCCAATCTAAAAACGCTATTGAGGTCTAATTTTTGGATCGCCAAGTTCTCGATCTTGTGTTGCATTTCCTGTTCGAATAGGGCTTGTTGGTGCTCCATGCGCGCCAAGAGTTCTTGAAAGAGCTGCGCTTGCAAGGGGTCTTTAGAGAACTTATCCATAGCGCCTATTATAATTAATCCTGACTTAATACACCGCTCATTATAATTTTCACAATGGATCGACGATGTGGCTTAGGGTAGGGAGTTTTTTACGCGATAAGGCTTGGGATTTCTTGACTGGTGTCCTGCCAAAAGTTTACTCTATGGTCGAAGAGAATAATATTCTAGGTCTCTACGACACGCATTTCTTACTCACTAAACAAGAACAACTAGTAGGTATGGTGCGTATAGAAGGCTTGAGTTTGAACGCAATGTCAGACAAAGACTTAGAAGGGTATTTTGAAAGCAAGCACAACGCTTTGAGTCAACTTAGCAATATTGTCTTGCGTATCTACACCCAGCGTCGCCAGGTTGCGCTCAAACAAAACCCTCACGTGCAAAACCCCCATGCCCGCCACCTCATCCATCGCTTTGAGAGCAAATCTATTTACGAAAACACTTACTACCTCATTTTAGAAACCGCCACGCACCCCCTCAAGGGTTTCTTTGAAAAGAAAAAGCTAGAAATCACCGCTACAAACACCCCAAGCGACCCCTATGCACACAAAATCGCCTCTTTGCGCCATGCCATCGCTCAAATTACCCATGCACTTCAAGATTTTCAGCCTTCATTGCTCGATTCTACCCAAGTTTTAGAGTTTTACGCCGGATTAATCAATGGCATCTCTATCCCTTTAAAACCCAAGATGGGTTTTTTAAGTGATAGCTACATTGCGACGAATGTACATTTTGAGAAGGACTATTTTCTCCAAGAACACTATGATACACGCATCTATAACCGCATTCTTGGCATCAAAGCCTATGAGGGGAAAAACATCACCTCCATTGCGCTCTCTTCTTTGCTCCACCAGCCCAAAGAACTTGACATTATCTTTTCCATCAAACCTCTTAGCACCCAAGAAGCGCTCGCCTTTATCCAAGAAAAAATCCGCTTGAGTTTGACGCGATTGGTGCGCACCGAGTTGGAACGCTACCATGAACTCATCAAATCTAAGCGACTCTGTCTGCAACAATGCGCGCTAAACATTTTGCTGAGAAACTCTACCCTAGAGGAACTCAACCAGCACACCCAAGAGGTATTAAGCCTATTAGCTAATGAGCACTTAGTGGGCGTGGTGGAAACTCTAGGGCTCAAACCCGCTTACTTTTCACTCTTCCCAGGGCGTGTCCAGCTCAATCCCCGCCTGCGTTGCCAAAGCGCGCAAGCACTGGCGTGTTTGGTGGTTTTTGAGCGAGCTAACCGGGGGTTTAAGAGCAATTCTTGGGGGGATATGCCCTTGAGCGTATTTAAAAATTTGGATCATTCTCCCTACCTTTTCAATTTTCATAACCAAGAAGTGCGTCACCAGGGAGTGCCCCAACACAATATCGCCAAGGTCAATGGACATACCATGATTATCGGAGCAACGGGCGCGGGCAAAACTACCTTGATGGGTTTTTTGATGATGAGTGCGCTCAAATACGATCATCTCAATATCTTAGCTCTAGATCGCGCCCATGGGCTCTTTTCTTGCACACACTATTTAGGGGGCACTTACAATAGCGGAGTGCATTTTAAAATCAACCCCCTTTCTTTGGAATCCTCCCAAGAAAATCATGACTTTTTATACTCTTTTTACGCAGCGATGCTTGAGGTGAGCGCGCAGGACATCGAGGCAAGCAACGCGATTCACAAAGCCTTAGAAAGTCTCTATGCAGCCCTTCCTCCCCAAACCTTTTGTTTGCAAGATTTCAAAGATGCGCTCCTCTATAGCTCCAAACTAAGCTTGAACTTAGAACCTTACCTCAATCACCCCTTGTTTAACTCCCTAGAGGATAGTTTAGAGTTTCAAACCCCCTTGACCACCATTAACATGGACGCAATCACCCTCAACTCTAAGGATTTAGGGCTTTTAGCCTACTATATTTTTTACAAGATTTTTCAGCGCGCCCTGCAAACCCAGCAGGGGTTTTTGCTCTTTGTGGACGAGTTTAAAAGCTACGCGCAAAACCCCATGCTCAATCATCACATCAATACTCTCATTACCCAAGCCCGCAAGGCCAATGGGGTGGTGGTCTTAGCCCTGCAAGATGTCCACCAACTCTACGATCTCAACCATGCCAAAAGCTTTGTCAATAACATGGGCACTTTGATTTTTTACCCCCAAAAGCACATGGATAGTACGCTGCTTAGTCAGCAATTAGGCATTCAGCTTAGCCACATGGAACAACATTTTTTAGAGAACACCCCCCTCCATGCCCACCAGGTGCTTATCAAGAACATGAATGATGGCAGTTCTAATATTGTGGACGTTAGCTTGCATGCGCTGGGGCCTTATTTGCAAATTTTTAGCTCGAATGCCACCCATGCCCAGCACTTGGTAAAGCTCATGCGCACCCATCCCCACACCTGGCGTGAGGTGCTGGTCAATCCAACTTAGTGAGGAGTTTTGATGGTATTGGGCTTGCAAATTGCCGTGCTCTTGGGGGCGATTTATTTAGGTGTACGCTTAGGAGGCATGGGTATTGGCTTTGCTGGAGGGCTGGGGGTGGCGGGGCTAAGCCTATTTTTAGGCATGCGCCCGGGTAATATCCCTTGGGATGTAATTTTGATCATCATGTCTGTAATTGGGGCGATTTCAAGCATGCAACTAGCCGGTGGCTTAGATTATTTGGTGAGTATTGCCGAAAAGGCCTTGCGACGCAATCCCAAACATATCAATTACTTAGCCCCTTTGGTAACATATACGCTAACCTTACTGGCGGGCACGGGGCATACTACTTTTTCTGTCTTGCCTGTTATTGTAGAAGTGGCAAAGGGGCAAAATATCCGCCCCTCTCGTCCTCTCTCTTTAGCTGTGGTGGCGAGTCAAGTGGGCATCACTGCTAGCCCGGTTTCTGCCGCCGTGATTGCAATGAGCGCGTTTTTAGAACCCTTTGGAGTCTCTTACCCGATTTTATTAGCTATCTGCATTCCTACCACACTCATAGCATGCTTGATCACCGCATTTTTAGTGAACACCTTTTTGCCTAACCAACTAAATAATGATATCATCTCCGCCCAAACCACTATCTCGCGCACCCATAAAGAGATTGGCAAAAGCGCAAAACTTTCTGTATTGATTTTTATCTTGGGCATTGTAGCGGTGGTGCTCTATGCCACAGCTATCTCGAAAAATGTGGGTTGGATCAAGCCCGTGGTTTTGCCCCGCAACGATGCGATCATTGCTTTTATGCTCACCATCGCTGCGCTCATTGTTATGATGTGCAAGCTCAACGCTAACCATCTTGTGCAAACCAGTACCTTTAAAGCGGGTTTGAGTGCGTGCGTATGCGTATTGGGCGTAGCGTGGCTGGGCGATACCTTTGTGCGAGGTTATATTGAACCCATTAAGGACATCGCTTCTACATGGCTGACGCACTATCCCTTTTTACTAGCTGCGGGTCTATTCTTTACTAGCATGCTCCTTTATTCCCAAGCTGCTACGACCAAAGCCCTCATTCCTAGCGTCATTGTCGCTCTAGGGATCACCCCCGAACACACCGAGCATGTTCATATTGTGGTTGCCTCTTTCGCGGCAGTATCAGCACTTTTTGTGCTACCCACCTATCCCACCTTACTAGGGGCAGTACAAATGGACGATACGGGTAGCACGCGCATTGGCAAATACATCTTTGATCACTCTTTCTTTTTGCCCGGTTTATCAGTCATTGTATTTGCAGTAGTATTGGGTTTTGGGCTTGCGCCATTACTCATTTAGGGTTGTTTGGGAGTGGGTTTAAAGAGGGATTCGAGCATACTTAGCCCGCTTTTACTTGGAGTAACCTGTTCGGAGGGTTGGGGAGCTTGCAACACATCAAAATCAATGTCATAACCAGTGAGCATACACGCTAAACGCACATTCACACCACTTTTGCCAATCGCCTTACTCTTTTGATCACCATGCAAGGTTACTATAGCACTTTTTTGCACCCTATCCTCTAAGGGGGTTTGACTCAACTCGATCTTGATGATATTGGCCGGTGAGAGCGCGTTGGCAATGTAAATCTCTGGCACTTCATTGTAATGCACGCAATCAATGCTCTCATTACAGAGTTCTTTACTAATGGCGTTAATGCGCGTCCCTTTGACTCCTACGGTTGCGCCAATGGGGTCTATGTGGGCGTTATGCGAGCGCAGGGCAAGCTTGGCGCGATCACCTGGGATGCGCGCAATTCCCATAATTTCAATCTCTTTATCAGCGATCTCTGGCACCTCTAGGTGCAGGAGGGCTTCTAGGAATTTGGGAGTAGTCCTGGAGAGTTCTAAAATCAAGCCCTGTTTGCTAAAGCGCACATTCTTTAAAATCGCGCGTAGAGTGTCGCCCACTTTGAAACTCTCGCCCTTAATGCGGTTGCGCAATGCCAATACTGCCTGCACGCCTTCGATCTCCACAAAGGTATTTTGATCCTTATCTACATCTAAAACCACCCCCCGCACAATACTATTGAGCATGCCCTTATACTTTTGAAAATACTGGTCCTCTAAACTTCTTTGAATATTGAATTCTAAGTCCCTAAAAAGTGCGTTTACCGCACCTCGTTTCATGTCTTTCAAGCTGATCTCATAATGCACTAGATCATTGGGTTTTAAGGAAGGGTCATCTTGTAGTGCTTTACTCAGAGCTAGAGTATTAGTAGGATCGGATTCCAATTTAGGGTCGTCATCGGCGCACACTTCTACCACGTGCAATAAGGTAAAATCTTTATTGCTATCATCGATGATAAAATTTGCCTGAGAATCTAAAGTGCTTTTGGCAACTTTGAGAATACTATTCTTTACAACTTCCTTAACCAGTTCTAAACTTAGGCCTTTTTCATAGGCAATCAGCTCTACAATGTCTAAAATCTTTTCCATCTATATCCTTAAAATATCGGGGTGAGTGTAAGAAAGAGACCCTAGTATGCCTAAAAAACCCTTTAAGCCCTTTAAAAGGCTTAAGCCGTGCTTGTTGCTAAACTTTTTCATTGTATTCAAAACATCAATGCGATTTTACCTGCATGACAATACACTAAATTTGACTTTTAAGCGTGGCATGTTAAGCTACTCTTGGTTTTCCGTAACTTAGTTGCCTGCAAGTCTTGGCATGCAGGCGGCCATTCAGTGGAGTAGAATACGTGAAATTAGCAGTCTTTGATTTTGATTCAACGTTAGTTAATGCCGAAACTTTAGAGATTTTAGGCGATGTTTATGGGGTTGGGGACGAGGTGCGCTCTTCTACAGCACAGGCAATGGAGGGTAAGGCCGATTTCTATACAAGTCTTGTGAGTCGGGTAGCTCTACTAAAGGGTATGGACTTTGAGGTAGCTAAGAAGGTGTGCGAGAGTTTACCCTTACACCAAGGGGCGCACGAGGTTGTGCAGGGTTTGCAAGCGCGTGGGTATAAAGTGGTGTGTTTTAGTGGAGGATTTAAGTTAGCTACAAGCTTTTTTAAGGAGGAACTAGGCCTAGATGCAGATTTTAGCAACACCCTGCATGTACATGAGGAGCGTTTGGAGGGCCTAGTAAGTGGACCGATGATGCGTGGGAATTCTAAGTTTGAAATGCTTCAAAGCTTGCAGCAACTTTTAGAAGTGCAACACACCATCGTAGTGGGCGATGGAGCTAATGATATATGCATGTTTAGCTTGGCTGATGTGAGCATTGCCTTCAACGCTAAAGCGATCGTCCAACAGCATGCAAAGATTGTCGTGCATTCGCTAGACTTGCAAGAGATTTTAGAAGTAGTTTGACACACCCCATAGAGATCGTGGTATTATCAGGGCCCGCGTGTTTTCTGCGTTTATGGCACAAACCGCCACCTGCAGCCAACCATCCACTTAACTAAGACCCGCAGAAGTCAGGGTGCAGAAATTCACAGCAACGGCGCGTCCATACTCTCTGGGACACGCAAACCTAATAGTTTGAGCACACTGGCCGCCACATTATTCAGCCCCCCGCTTTGTAAATGTGTAACACCCTCTCCCAATACGAAGCAGTAGACCTCATACGTGGTGTGGTTGGTGAGCATACCATCGCTAGAGTCGCGCATTTCCTCGCAATTACCATGATCGCTGGTAAGAAGCATGGCATAGCGCAACTCCTGGGCTAATTCTAAAATCAAACCTAATTCTTGATCCACCACCTCTACGGCCTGCACTGCTGCCTTGAAATTGCCTGTATGCCCGACCATATCCCCATTAGCGAAATTGACGATGATGAGGTCTGTGCCCTTGCGCATACATGCACGCACTGCCTCGCCCACTTCGTGAGCACTCATCTGTGGACATAGGTCATAAGTGCTCACTTTAGGGCTGGGAATAAGGATACGCTCTTCCTGCTCAAAAGGGGCCTCTAGCCCTCCATTGATAAAAAAACTCACATGGGCGTATTTCTCGGTTTCAGCAATGTGGGCTTGGCTAAGCCCAGCCTGAGAAACCACTTTAGCCAGAGTGGTGCGAACCTCCTCTTTGGGGAAGAGCACAGGGTGGGTGAAAGATGCGCTGTAAGCGGTCATGGTGGCTATGAGCAATTCTGGTGCACCCGCCCCGCACTCTGACAATCCTTCAAAGACACTCAAATCTCCCCCTAAGACTTGTACAATTTGACGGGCGCGATCGCTGCGGAAATTGATCGTAATCAAGCCCTCTCCATCAAACATGCCTGCATAGCTTCCAAAACTGGCGGGTTCTAAAAACTCATCACTAATGCCCTGCGCATACATGTGCTCAATATAGGCTTTGGGACTCAGATCGCTTTTATTTCTGCCATGGGCAATGCTCTCATAAGCTTTCAAAGTGCGTTCAAAACGCTTATCGCGATCCATGGCAAAAAAACGCCCCGAGAGGGTGGCGATCTGAATGCGTTCATCACAGATACCCTCTACCAAGGCTAGGTAGCCCAACGCACTTCGAGGCAAGACATCACGCCCATCGCTCACTAAATGTAACCACACCTGTTTGCCCATTCTCTCCAGGAGCAAAGCCATGCCCATGAGGTGATCGATATGGGCATGTACCCCTCCATCGCTCATCAATCCCAAAACATGCACGATGTTCGTATGCTCTGCAACACTCTGGAAAGCGGGGTTATCTTCGATGAGTTCTTGTTCAAATGCCTTAGAAATCCTGACCAAATCCTGATCGAGCACACGCCCAGCACCTATACACATGTGCCCCACCTCAGAATTACCCATCTGTCCTTCGGGTAAGCCCACACTCAAGCCATGGGTTTTGAGTAAGGTATGGGGAAGGTGGGCGAACATCCAATCGTAAGTGGGTTTTTTGGCATGGTAAAAAGCATTCGCATGCGAGGAGGGGTTGTGCCCGATGCCATCCGTGATGATGAGTAAGGTCTTTTGCATCAGAACACCGGAGCTTCTTGCATCAAGAAGATCGAATTATCGTCCTGACGCTTCTTGTGCGTGGTATGGGTATTGGATTTGGGTTGAGATTTAGGTTTTTGGGTGTGCGCTGTGGTTTTCTTAGATTGGGTTTTAGAGGTGCTATGGCGTTTTTTAGGGGCGGCTTTAGGCTTGGGCTTGGGTTTAGGGCGAACTTCCACAGGGCGCACCTCGCTCTGAGCGTAAGTGGTGTGCGCTTGGGGGGCTTGATTGTTGTCCACACTCTGCTGTAGGGTGGGCATCACGCTCTTGAGTGTCCTGATTTTTGCCAAAATATCTTGATAATATTCATCAGCAGTTTGGTTAAGGTAATCATTTTTCTGCCAACGCAAACCCTTATGGTAGGATTTGATCATGTTCTTGAGATCGCCATTATGGGTACGCCGCCAACTCACCAACATGTCTAACGCCACCTTAGAGGCGAAGGCCTTATCGCGTATAAGTAAATCTCCATACACATTTTGCATGAAACGCGTATCGCGCTCATTGTAAAGCTTGAGTACGCTGGGAATATAGGCATGATAAATACCCGCACTTGGATCGCCAAAATTCACCCGGTACATCCCTGCACAAGATTCCTTCCACGCAATAGCAGCCAATTCATAACCCAAATCTTGTTTGAAACCATAACGATAGGCATAGACAATGATCTGTTTTTGCTGATCGTTGAACTTGAGCGGATCATTACACTCAGCCAAATGGGCCTTCTCTGCATTGAGCAAACCCAACACTCCCAACACACCTGCCATTAAGGCCCGCTGCAACTTGCCGCGTGCTCTTTCCATACCCAACCTCATCAAGCATTTTTTATCTAAGGCCTGCTATGATACTATAAGTCATCCTAGAATTCCATTAAGCACTACCCCATAGGAGCGCGTTTGAGCCAAGCCCTACTCATAGAGATTCTAACTGAAGAAATGCCTGCTGGTCCCTTGTTGCAGGAACTGCCCCGCATGCTAGACAAGTGGTATCGCATTTTAGAAAAGCACGATCTAAGCGCAGTGTTTGAACTGCACTACACCCCCACGCGCTTGGTGCTACACACACCCCACTTTCCCACTCATACCCCTTCTAAAACCTGTGAACACTTTGGCCCACCCCTTGGCATTGGCACACAAGAGGGCGTACTCAACCCTATTGGAGAAAAATTTTACACCAAATTAGGACTTCCTCCCACTTTAGCCACAGCTCTTAAAAATCAAAAAGAGGTGCTCTATGCCACCACTACCACACCCCCCATCCCCACAATCACCCTTTTAGACAGCATGGTTCTGGATTTTTTAAAAGCCCTAGATTTTGGCAAGAGCATGGCATGGGGGTCTGTGCAAGAACGCTTTATCCGCCCCATTCACAATATCTGTGTCATTTTCGGAACAACGCCCCTAGAGCTGCCCGCTTGTACACGGGTTTATGGCTGCAGCGCCTATGCAGCCACAAAATTGCACTTTACACGGGGTTTTGACTATATCACAACCCCCAGCATTGCTCGTTATTTTGAAGTCTTACAAGAAGGGGGAATGATTTTAGACTCCAACGCACGACGCACAAAAATATTACAAGAAATCCATGCCTTGGAACAGGCTCATGGAGTGCGCGTTGCCCTAGATACCCATTTACTCGAAGAGATTGTGGCGATCACCTCTTACCCCACTGCACTTTATGGGCAATTTGACTCTACATTCCTAACCCTACCCCCTGAAGTCATCACCACATCTATGCAAGCCCACCAGCGCTATTTTGCCGTTTTTAAGGACGAATCCCTGCACAATGCCTTCATCGTGGTGAGTAATGTTCCCCTAGAACATGGAGACTTTAGTCAGATTGTGGCGGGAAATGAAAAGGTCTTGCGCGCGCGCTTGAGTGATGCTGTATTTTTCTACCAAAATGATCTCCATAAACCCCTAGAATGGGATTATATCGCCCAGAACCTAGAGACAATCGCCTTTGTGCAGGGATTGGGCAGCTTAAAGGAGAAGGTGCGACGTGAGCAACATATCGGGGCATGGTTAGCTACCCAGTACGACTCCAACATGCACGCTACATTGCAAGAAGTCTTGGCTCTAGCCAAAGCAGATCTATGTAGTGAGGTGGTCTATGAGTTTCCTGAACTGCAGGCGACGATGGGGTTTTATTACGCCAAACACCACCAAAAACACCCCGAGGTGTGCATGGCGATTAAAGAGCAGTACCTCCCCCTAGGCGAGCACACTCCTCTACCTTCTAGTTTGCTAAGTGCATTAGGTGCGCTGGCAATCAAGCTAGACACCCTGCTTGCCCTCTTTAGTGTGGGGAAAATCCCCACTGGCTCCAAAGACCCCTTTGCACTGCGCCGTGCTGCCAATGGAATTTTGCGCATCTGTCTGCAATATGACCTGGATTTCAATCTGCACACCCATTTGCAGACCCTCGCGCATCCTTATGCCACCTTTAATGTAGACTTATTAAGGGATTTTATCCTAGAGCGTTTCACCCATGTGTTGGCCTCTCAAATCCCTAATTTTGATACTACCCTCTATAAAGCTGTGCTCAAGGGTCTTAAAACCTCGCATAGCAATGCTTATGGTATTTGCCAAATTGCCCATAAGGTGCGGGCTTTGCATACCTTCTTCCAAGAGGAGTATTCCCAAGAATTGGTGGCAATCTTTAAACGCGTTGCCAATATCACCTCAGATAATACCTCTTCTCAGGTCAATCCCGCACTATTTCAAGACTCGAGTGAACATGCCTTGCATGAGGCTTATTTACAAGTAACACGCCTGGAGTTTGAAGATTTTTTAGACAAGCTCAATGCCCTATGCACACTAAAAGAACCCTTAGAACTCTTCTTTGAGCGGGTTTTAGTGCTTGATCCTTGTTTGCAAACGCGGCATAACCGACAAGGTTTGCTCAACGCCATTTATCACGAATTTTTGGGTATAGCAGACATTAAAGAGCTGTAGAATGTGGGCGAACATTGCCCTTTTATGCGCTATCCTACTAGTTCCTTTGGGAGCACGTACTTTTTCTTTGGACGAATTTTTTAAACGCGTCGAGCATAATTCTTTGGAGCTCATTGCCAAAAAAGCCAATTTCATGAGCTTGTTAGAAGAACAAAAGTCTAACAATGCGTGGGATTTCCCCTTCATCTCCCAAGTCACTTCTCTAGTGCGTAATTATCAGGGAATTGACGAACCCCAACCGCGCACTATTTTAATGATCAGACCCAAGCTTCCATGGGTTAGTCGCTTGCTCACGCGCTCTCTTTCCATTAAGAATGTGCAATACCGCAAGAGTTATGAGCTGAGTCGTAATTTGGCTTTTATTGGGGCTAAACGCCTTTATCTGAATTACACTCTCAATATTGAGAAGCATAAAATTTATGCACGGCGCGAACACCTCTTTTTGCAGGAACTCAACGCAGCGCAGCACAAAGTGAGCACGGGTAGCATGCCTGAAAAGGACTATATTAATTTCAAAAATTCCTATTTGGAATCCAAACTTGCCAAGATCAATCTTGAAAATGTGATTATCAACCAAGAAAGGATTCTCCATACTCTTTTGGCGATTACAGATCAAGTAAAGGGAGATGCCCCTTTTAGCGAATTTTTAGACCCCCTGAATGTTGTCAAAATCCCTGCGCTTAAGTTTGACTATGTGCATCTGGGTCCCCACATGCTTGAGCGTGTTTTGAGTCATTCACTCTATGTGGAAGTTTTGGATTTAAGTGCCAAGGATTACCGTGTCAACGCCAACCTAGCCAATCGTGACATTTTCCATGATTTTGAATTTGGCTTGGGGGCTGAAAGTTATAACTCTGCTACCAATATTTCCATGAAATTTCGCATTCCCTTACCTGTTACGCCTAAGAACATCCATCTCAAACGTAAATTCCTTGCACTGGAAAATGGCGCGCGCTCCCAAAATGAAGTCATCAAGCGCAATATCCGCATCAACGCTAAAGCTTATCTACAACAACTCAAAACTAAAGAACGCTTCATGCGTGTCCAAACTCAGGCGATAAGCAATAAAAGACTCCTAATGGAAAAAGGGCGTGCCGCCTACGAAGCGGGCAAAATTGGATTGTTCGAATATTTGAGCTACCAAAATTCCCATATGGATGCACTAATTGCCCTCACCCAAGCCAAAATAGAATATGTGGACATTACCGCGCTACTAGAAGAGAGTTTAGGGGAGAGCTTGACTCAAATTGGAAGGGTTGACTTTTAAAATTCAGTCAACATGAAACCAGCAGTATTAAACACCCCACCCCCTCAAACCCCCAAAACTAGTAGCAGGGATTATAGGAGGTTTAGGCAAAGTAAACGCATGGTATTTCGTTTGCATTTTTGCTTGCATGGCAACTTGAAAATTTTAAACTTTTAGGGGATGGGCTGTGCCACACCCTCATCAAACCCTCCCCCACATTTTCTTTCTAAAAGCTTTTAACCCTTTTTTCCTCTTAGGCTTTTGGTTAAGATAAGCGCCCTAATTTTCTTAAAGAAAGGTCTGTATGAAAGCAGTCAAATTCTGTGCCATTTTGCAGCGTGAACACACCAGTAAAGAGGTCTTTAAAAAAGGCAAAAAAGAGGCAGGCACGCTGGGGCGTTTGCGCGTGTGCACCCTAGAGGGCCTAGACCCCGCCTACAAGAAAAAGCCCCCAGTGAACAGCACACCAGCCCCTTTCCCCATGAATAGAGAATGATGGACAAGCAAGCCATTACGCAAGAGCTTATCTTAAGAGCTTTGGCCAAGAAAGACTTGTATACCTTTGTCAAGCTCAAATGGGCACGCTATAACCTGGCCCCCTTTTTAGATAGCTGGCATATCGCCTATTTGTGCAAGGTGCTAGAGCACACTCTTCCCAGCGCGCAGGAACACTTAATCACGCGCCTGATGATCAACATGCCCCCCAGCTATGGCAAGACCGAGATCATCGCTAGATGTTTCATCGCCTGGGCTTTAGGCTTAGATAGGAGCAGAAAATTCTTTTACATCAGCTACTCTGATGATTTGTGTCGCAAAATTGCCAACCAGGTTAGAGACTTGATGAAGTCCAAATACTATGCCCAAATCTTCCCTGAACCTCTAGAGTTCTTGCAGGACAATGCCCAAGAGTTTGTGCTCAGAGAAGGAGGGGGCTTGTTTGTGACCACGCTTAAGAGTGCGCTCACAGGCTTTCATGCCCACCAAATTCTCATTGATGATCCCATCAAAGTGAGCGAAATGTCTAGCAAGAGTGCGATCAAAGCCGTGCATAGCAATTTTAAGGAGAGTGTGCTAAGCCGCTTGCAGGACAATCAGAGCAATATCACCCTATTGATGCAGAGACTGGGGGATAATGACCTATGTGGCTTTTTATTGAGTGAGAAAGAGTTTGAGAGGGAGAGCATTGAGGCTTGGAAGGTGCTCAAACTCCAAGCCCTCAACACACAAAGCCAAACCTATGCAATAGGAGACTTTAGCTACACCAGAGAAGCCCAAGAACCCCTCTTTGCAGCCCGCCACAATGCAGAACAATTAGAAGCTTTGCGCCTGCAAATGGGCAATGACGAATTCAGCGCGCAATACCAACAAGAACCCATCGCCTTAAGTGGGGGCTACTTTGAAGAAGAGCACTACCACAATGTCTATTTACACCAATTAGGCACACTCAATACCTTCCTCTTTGTAGACAATGCTTTGAGCCTCAAACAGAGTGCGGATAATCGTGCCATTGTGGTGGTGGGAGTAGAGAATTACAAGCAGAGTGCGCGCTATTGTGTCTTAGATTGTTTCTGTGGGATTTGGAGTGAGGAAGACACGATTAATCACATTCTACAAGCCAAGCAGCAATACCCCCAAGCCAAGACCTATATTGAGAGTGAGGCAGGGGGGCTCGTGTTACACCGCCTACTCATGGTAGAGTTGGTCAAATTCAACCAACAGGCCAAAGAGCACAACAAGCCCCCATTAAACGACTATGTCTATTGCTACACCCCCAGCCGTAAGGTGAGCAAGGTAGAGAAAATCAAAGCCATGCGCCCCTACTACAACACGGGCTTTCTAGTTTTTAGCCATGCCTGCCAAAATCAAGAACAACTCAAAAAAGAGCTTCTTAGCTTCAATCCTGATAGACCTTACAAGCAAGATGATTGTATCGATGCTTTAGCTAGTTGTCTGAACCACTCCGAGGTCAAAGCCCCTTTTGCCCCTAAGCAAGAGATCACACAGGGCAGAAATCCCTTTAAACCTAGGCCGACATGGAGGGTTTAGGGTTGTGTTACAATGGGGGTAAAATCGCTAAAATCCTCCACTTTGAACGCTCGAATATCACGCACACTTTTCTTAAACCACTCAATGCTAGAGAGTTTGGCAATGGCCTTATAGACCGCTGCTAAGGCATTCACTTCAGGGCTAATATATAAGCTACCCTGCGTCCATTTAAACCCCAAAGACTCCAATTCCTGACGCACATCATCATAGGCCTTATTATAAGGTGTCCCATACTCTTGTTTCAGATTTTCAATTTTGAGATCAAAGGCCAAAGCATACATCTAACTCCCTCATATTTTTAGATACATTCTAGCACATGTGTTTTTAAGCAGAGGAAAGTGCGCTATACTTGGTGGTTAGGCGGGGTTGTCCCCGCTCAAGGTTTTAGTACAATGGTGAGGCGAACACCATTCTAGCTCCGCATGACATGGGTTACTTCATTGTGGCGTTCCCCGTGCTAGTGTGTGCATTCTGCAC
>NZ_FZMA01000050.1:0-1266 GCF_900197775.1 Helicobacter salomonis | reverse complement strand
TGATAGTGGCTATCAATTCCCCCAAAAAACCAATTCACCCATAACCCCCACAACTAGGCTTTTCTAGCCTATTGCAATCCTTCTTCTTTGCACTCAACTGAGCCAAGAGTATTCTCAAGCTAAGTCTTAATCTACAAGCTCACTTGAAAAAACTCTGCTAAAACGCGCGCTCAAATCCCCAAGGGGGGGTGACTTTTTATGAAGTCATAAAGCTCTCATTCAACACACATCCACTAATCACAGAACTCCAAAACAAACAAAGGAGCAACAATGAGATACTACCCCCGCAATGGAATGCTTTATGCTGAAGTGTACGAGCAGGGCAAACGCAAACGCTTCAGCTTGAAAATGCCCGACACGCCAGAAAATCGCGCCAAAGCCCAAGCCCAAATCAAATACGCCAATAGCCCTTCTTTAGGCGTTGTTGTAGAAGAATACCTCCAAAGACATAATCTAGGCCTCAAACCCTCCAGCCAACGCACTATCAAGAGCCGTCTCAACACCATTGTAGAGCTTTTCAATTCTCAAACCCCCATCGCCCAGATCAACAAGCAGAGTATCCAAGATTTCTACAACCAGCTGGCCCAAAAAGCCCCCAGCCAATTCCATGTCAAAAACCTCACACACCTGCTCAAACGCCTCTTAGACTTCGCCCTAGAGATGGACTACATAGAGGCCAACCCTTTTTTTAAGCAACGCCTGGCTATGGCCAGGCCCCCTAAAGAAAAACAACCCCTAAACCTAGAAGAGGTGAGTGACATGCTGGAGGTGTGCTCGGACCTGAGGTTTAAGACCTATCTAGTCGTGGCTTTTTTCACAGGGGCTAGAGTGGGCGAGATTCAAGCTCTCAAATGGAGTGATGTCAACTTTGCTAAGAACACCATCCGCATTGAGCGCACTTTAAGCCAAAAAAATGAGCTAGGCACGCCTAAGACACGCTCAAGTGTGCGCACCCTGGAGATGTTGCCCATTGTCAAAGAGGCCCTATTGCGCTATTTAGAGCAAAATCCTAGCAGTCCTTACATCTTCACCCAAGAACGCTATCTTAATCTAGCCAAGCCCTGGTATAAACTCTTAGAGCAGCTCCATTTGAGTGCGCGCAAGCTCTACAGCACCCGCCACACCTTTGCAAGCCTCATGCTCTCAGGGGGAGCCAATGCGTTGCGTATCTCTAAGATGTTAGGCCACGCCAACGCGCACATAACCCTAAGTGTTTACGCCCAATACATTCCTCAAGAACACACCCCTCTAGCCCCCTTCTTAGAG
>NZ_FZMA01000051.1:0-1025 GCF_900197775.1 Helicobacter salomonis | reverse complement strand
TGATAGTGGCTATCAATTCCTCTAAAAAACTACCCCCCCACAACTAGGCTTTTCTAGCCTATTGCAATCCTTCTTCTTTGCACTCAACTGCGCCCAAGAGCATTGTTAAGCTAAGCCTTAGCCTACAAGCTCACTTGAAAAAACTCTGCTAAAATGCGCGCTCAAATCCCCAAGGGGGGGGTGACTTTTTATGAAGTCATAAAGCTCTCATTTAACACACACTTACTAATCACCGAAACTTTTGAACATACAAACAAAGGAGCAACAATGAGATACTACCCCCGCAATGGAATGCTTTATGCTGAAGTGTACGAGCAGGGCAAACGCAAACGCTTCAGCTTGAAAATGCCCGACACGCCAGAAAATCGCGCCAAAGCCCAAGCCCAAATCAAATACGCCAATAGCCCTTCTTTAGGCGTTGTTGTAGAAGAATACCTCCAAAGACATAATCTAGGCCTCAAGCCCTCCAGCCAACGCACTATCAAGAGCCGTCTCAACACCATTGTAGAGCTTTTCAATGCTCAAACCCCCATCGCCCAGATCAACAAGCAGAGTATCCAAGATTTCTACAACCAGTTGGCCCAAAAATCCCCCAGCCAATTCCATGCTAAAAACCTCACACACCTGCTCAAACGCCTCTTAGACTTCGCCCTAGAGATGGACTACATAGAGGCCAGCCCTTTTTTTAAACAACGCCTGGCTATGGCCAGGCCCCCTAAAGAAAAACAACCCCTAAACCTAGAAGAGGTGAGTGACATGTTGGAGGTGTGTTCGGACCTGAGGCTTAAGACCTATCTAGTCGTGGCTTTTTTTACAGGGGCTAGAGTGGGCGAGATTCAAGCTCTCAAATGGAGTGATGTCAACTTTGCTAAGAATACCATCCGCATTGAGCGCACTTTAAGCCAAAAAAATGAGCTAGGCACGCCTAAGACACGCTCAAGTGTGCGCACCCTGGAGATGTTGCCCATTGTCAAAGAGGCCCTATTGCGCTATTTAGAGCAAAACCCTAGCAGTCCTTACATCTT
>NZ_FZMA01000053.1:0-1512 GCF_900197775.1 Helicobacter salomonis | reverse complement strand
GGTGGAGTTGTAGAGCTCTGCGTTAATCTCTGCGCATTGGCGTCTAGAGAGTGTGCGGGAGAGTTTGGTGGAATTTGTTCTGATGTCTGAGCACTCTGTGGTAGCTCTGTGGGGCTCTGTGCTAAGCCCTTTGTTTTAGCATGGGGGTCTGTGTTTTGTGCTGCACTCTGATTAGAGCTCTCTGCTAAACCCTGAGTGGGCTCAAAGCTAAATTCTTTGAAATGCTCTAAATCGTGGTAGAGGGCACGGGTGATCTGATCGGCACTAAAGCCTCTTTGCTGATAGAATTGTTCTAAGGCATCGTGGTTGAAATTACTCTTTTGGGCTTTGATGAAGTCTAGCACTCGAGCCTTGTCAATACCATCTGCAGCTAATCTTTTAAAATCTAAAGTTGCCATTTTTTCCCTTTATGGGGCAAGCATAGTGGGAAATGAAAAGCAAGACAAGGGTTAAAAAGGTATAATGCCTTGTTGGCACGCGTGGTTGCCCTAATAGGCGATTTGGAGTACTGCAGGGATACCTGTGTAGGGGTTGGAGGGTGTGGGTCCCAGTTAGGGTAGTTTTGGAGTAAATGCCCCTAGTCCATAAAAAACTTCACATGTACTTGCGGCGATTTCTCTTAGCGTCTGTGGTCCACAGACTTGGTAACCGCGATGCAAAAACTGCTAATAGTATTAGCGTTTGTGGTCGTTTTCGCAGAACGACTACTATAGCGCGCAAACCCCGCCAATGGCGGGGGCGTAACGCTGGTACTATTGTGCCACATTCTAACTTAAGTCCTAGACAAACAATTCCCTAAACCCTCCATGTCGGCCTAGGCTTAAAGGGATTTCTACCCTGTGTGATCTCTTGCTTAGGCGCAAAAGGGGCTTTGACCTCGGAGTGGTTCAGACAACTAGCTAGAGCATCGATACAATCATCTTGTTTATAAGGTCTGTCAGGATTGAAGCTAAAAAGCTCTTTTTTGAGTTGCTCTTGATTTTGGCAGGCATGGCTAAAAACTAGAAAGCCCGTGTTGTAGTAGGGGCGCATGGCTTTGATTTTCTCTACCTTGCTCACCTTACGACTAGGGGTGTAGCAATAGACATAGTCATTGAGAGTGGGTTTGTTGCGCTCTTTAGCCTGTTGGTTGAATTTGACCAACTCTACCATGAGTAAGCGGTGTAACACAAGCCCCCCTGCCTCACTCTCAATATAGGTCTTGGCTTGGGGGTATTGCTGCTTGGCTTGTAGAATGTGATTAATCGTATCTTCCTCACTCCAAATCCCACAGAAACAATCTAAGACACAATAGCGCGCACTCTGCTTGTAATTCTCTACTCCCACCACCACAATGGCACGATTATCCGCACTCTGTTTGAGGCTCAAAGCATTGTCTACAAAGAGGAAGGTATTGAGTGTGCCTAATTGGTGTAAATAGACATTGTGGTAATGCTCCTCTTCAAAGTAGCCCCCACTTAAGGCGATGGGTTCTTGTTGGTATTGCGCGCTAAATTCGTCATTGCCCATTTG
>NZ_FZMA01000055.1:0-2986 GCF_900197775.1 Helicobacter salomonis | reverse complement strand
AATCTTGGCGGTTAGAATGAGCGCATCCAACTCTTAGTATTCAGGCTTTCACTAATCTCACTTACCTATTGCAAGGGTAGTTTTTCTTGGCGTGCACTTACATTTAGTGCCCTAAAGGATTGAGTTTTACGCACGTTCAGATAAAGTTTGGAGAAATCCAAGATTTAT
This sequence comes from Helicobacter salomonis, assembly GCF_900197775.1. Lineage (NCBI taxonomy): Bacteria > Pseudomonadati > Campylobacterota > Epsilonproteobacteria > Campylobacterales > Helicobacteraceae > Helicobacter > Helicobacter salomonis. The sequence goes on along the minus strand of NZ_FZMA01000055.1, from coordinate 2,818 downwards.
CCCGTTCTTGTGCAAGCATTTTTGGAAAGAATAAAAGTTTTGGAGGGATGGATTTTTTGCCTGTTCCATAGGAGAGACTAACCCCAAGCAAGCAGAACGCTTGCGCTATCAAAACTGCTGAAGATGTATGGGAATAGAGATAGCAAGCACAATCATCAAGTTCAAAACTGCAAACCATCAAAAGATACATAGAAAATCAAGGATTGAAGGCATTCATCCCACTCGCTAAAACAAATGCGACGCATTTGCTAGAGTGGGGTTTCTGATAAATTATGTTAAAAACACCCAACAATTTTTCAAGGCATTTAAGGCACTCTACGATTACACGCAAAAATCCTATGTCAAGATATACAAACGCCTAAACATCACGGATGATGACTCATATGTTGATAAATCCGATTTGACTTTGGCCATGGGAGCTTACACAGATGCCTCCATCCCTCTAGCCAAAGCCCTAAGACAACAAGTATCACTTGTTTAAAGAGTTTAAACACAAAACCAAAGAGAAGAGCTTTTTTAGCCCATGTGAAGGATATGGCCATGTTCCATGCCCTAGACTCATGGACAATTTGCGTGAAGGAGAAGAAGCAAAGGCGACATTTATTGCCCACGAATTTTTACATATCAACGCATGGCTTTATGCCCCGCTTTTCAACGCCCAAAGGGCTGGGCTAGATGCGATCGCCTATCTCCAACAACTTCATCGTATCGTTTCTAAAACTAATTATCCCCATATTAGAAAGATCGAGTATTTTAATCAAGCAAGGGTATATGAAGAACGGAGAAAAACATTGTCCTCCATGAGCCCTTTAGAAAACGCCTAGTTCAAAATATGCATAATGCGGATATACCCACGGGAATCTTTCATGTAGACTATGTGGTTATTGGGTCTCGCTCGTTTTGAGCACAATTTGTGATGTAGATAAGAAATTTAGAGTGAAAATTTGGTTGTTGCTGAGGGGAGAGGGGTAAGGCTAACAAATCCAATCAAAGGCAAACAAAAACCCCTTGCAAATAAGGTCGCCACTATGGTGTAAAAAAATCTAACTCTGCAACACTGCCTAATCTCCCAAAAGAATCTTGGCGTTCTTGCAACCTAGCTCTTCTCCCATTTTGCAGGCTTTTTTAAAATATTCATAAGCCATTTCTTTATCCTTGCCCACGCCATGACCATGTGCATACATCACCCCCAAATTCAAATAAGCTCCGGAAACTCCACCATCAGCGGCTTTGTGATAATATTCTAAGGCTTTGCGATAATCTTTGGCAACCCCTTCACCCCTGCTATACATGGATCCCAAATTCATGTAAGCTGCAATATATCCTGCGTCGGCCGCTTTTTGGAAATATTGGAAGGCTTGTCTAAAATCTTTAACTACTCCTTGTCCACTAATGTACATAAACCCCAAATTTGAGTAAGCCTCAGCAATCCCTGCGCTCGCTGCTTTTTTATAGCATTCTAAAGCCTTGTGATAATCTTTAGCGACCCCATCGCCACTTTGATACAGAACTCCTAAATAAAAATAGGCATGGGGAATCCCCAAATCTACGGCTTTTTGAAAATATTTGAAAGCTTTAGAATAAGTCTGACTAGCACCTTCTCCACTGAAGTACATGTATCCTAAACTGAAATAGGCTTCAGCAACTCCCCTATCTGCCGCTTTTTGGAAATATTCTAAGGCTTCGTAAAAATTCTTGCTAACACCCCAACCATAATAATACATCTCACCCAAATAATTATAGCCATTAGCATTCCCTGCATCTGCTGCTTTTTTAAAATATTCAAACGCTTTAGCATAATTCTTTTGTTTGTAATAAGTCTGTGCCTCTTTAAAAAAGTCTTCCCCTTTACTGCTCTCCGTACTACACCCCACCAACAAAAACAACGCCCCGATCAAACTTAAAACACAACTCTTGGACATGCCACCCCCTTTAGATCAATCCTTATTCAAAGCTTGGGCTAGTAATTGCACCAGCTGGGCGGTGTTGGTGGTGGTGTGGGCAGAGATGGGTAGAATAAAGGCGGGCTTGGGGTCTAAATCTTTTTCAAAGACACTCAGAGTATTAGTAAGGATTTCAGGTTCTAGCAAGTCTATTTTATTGATCACCACACCAAAGGCACGCTTCTTTAAGGTGGGCGAAAACGCGCCCAATTCATGGCGTAAATTTTCATATTGCTCTTTTAAGTCCAAGCCCACATCCAGCACAAAGAGTAGAAACTGCGTGCGCTCGATGTGTTTTAAAAAAGCTAGCCCTAAGCCCTTGCCCCCGCTGGCTCCCTCTATGACCCCCGGGATGTCTGCAATCACAAATTCTTTAAAATCCCCCACGCTTACCACCCCTAAATTAGGCACTAGAGTTGTGAAAGCGTAGTTAGCGATCTTGGGGCGCGCATTAGAGATCACGCTAATTAAAGTGGATTTGCCTACATTGGGCAAGCCCACCAAGCCCACATCGGCAATCAGCTTTAGCTCTAAGCGCACGCTCAATTCCACCCCCTCTAGCCCCTTTTGGGCGTAGGTGGGGCGTTGCTGCACGGCGTTTTTAAAACGCGCATTGCCCATTCCCCCCCTGCCTCCCTGCAAAAGCTTAATAGGCGCACCGCATTCTATAAAATCCCCTAACAACTCCCCGCTTTGCTGATTATAAATCTGCGTCCCCGGGGGCACAATGAGAGTAACATTCTCCCCCTTTTTGCCACTGCAATTTTTAGGACCCCCGGGTGCGCCATTCTTAGCTTTGTAATGTTTTTTGCCCCTAAAGGCCCCTAGCGTGTCGGTGTTATTGCTCACCTGCACGAAAACATCCCCCCCATCCC
>NZ_FZMA01000056.1:0-3079 GCF_900197775.1 Helicobacter salomonis | reverse complement strand
ATGAGTTCTTAAAAAACCTTCCCCAATCTTTGCAGGAGGAATTACAGCCCAGATTAGCCTTTGGGGATATGCAAAGTTACAAAAAGCTGAGTGAAGCCAATGTCTATGACTTTGCTAGCCTATTGATACGCTCAGGACAGATGACCCAAGAAGTGAGCAATGTTGCCAGCCTTTTGCCCCAATTAGAACAAAGGGCTAAGCAGGCGCAGGAGTTGTTGGGGAAAGAGCAGCAGAGTTCTGCTGCTATAAAGGAAAACCTTAACCCCCAAGAGATTGACAAACAAGCCCAAGGGCTTTACACCAACGCCAAGGAGCAAGAGAGGGGATTTAAGCAACTCTTAGAGGGGCTAAAAAGCCCTAATAGCACCACAGAGGCTAGCAACACGCTAAAAAGCCTAGAGAGTATCCAAGACAAGCTAGAATATTACAAGGGGGATGTTAGCAAGATTAACGACACTCTAAGGGGGGCAGTGCTTACAGATAGGCAAGCGTTTGATAGCGAATTGATGCGCGTGCTAGACAATTTAGAGAACAACCCCAATGTGAGCCATATCAGCCCCAAATTCATCAACACCCAAGATGGCTACACGGGCGCGCATATCAATTTTGATTTTAAGGGCGTGAGTGCTGAAGTGCAAGTGCACACCCCCAAGAGTTGGGAGGTTAAAAAGCAACTAGACCCGCTTTATAAAGAGAAACGGCGATTACAGCTAGAGGGCAAGCTAAGCAAGAAAGACCTCAAAGAGTTTAGACGCAAGATGAAGGCTATCGCTCAAGAGTCTGACTTGAATAGCAGTTTACTCACTTCGTTTAAGCTCACTTCGCCACAAGACTCATCGGTAACATCTGTGTTGGCGAAAAAGTCTTTGGTAGATTCAAACGCTACCCACGAACCCTCTTTAAACTCAAAAGCGGGCTCCTCTTCAGAGTCAGAAAACGCATACAATCTACGCGAATCAAAATTAAACCAAAAATCCACTTCTTTAAGTGGGGGCAAGGGCACAGAAACAGACATACAAACTCCTTTAGACAAGAATACCAAACCCCCGCTTAAAACCCCCCATATTGAACCCAATCCTGTCTTTGGAGAACACTTTGCAGAGTTTGCTGCAGCCATCAATGACATCAACACCCAAGAGGCAGATACTGCCACTAAGCTACACGAGTTGCAAACCCAATTGCTCAGGGAATTGCACGCCCTAGATCAGCTCACCCAAGAGCGCGCTAACAAGCAATTCAAGGCCATTGATGATAGGATGGATGAATTCCAAGACAAATGGGCTCTAAACTACAAAAAGCTAGAGGATGGTCTAGCAGAGATGACCACAGTCAAAGACCACCTAGATGATCTGCAACAAAAGGCCATCGATCTCTTTGATGAAAAATTAGACCTGCTAGCCGATCGAGCCAAAGTCTATGAGGACACAGCCAATGCCAAGTTTGCTGATTACAACGCTAATGACACAGCTAAGCGCGCAGACTACGACCAAAACGCGCAACAGAAGCTTGATGAGTACAATGCTAACGACACTCAAAAGACCCAGGACTATGACACTAACGCGCAAACCAAGTTAGACGATTACAATGCCAATGACGCTACCAAACGGGCTGATTATGACCAAAACGCCCAACAGAAGCTAGACGATTACAATCAGAACGACGCTACCAAACGGGCTGATTATGACACTAACGCCCAAACTAAATTAGACGATTACAACGCTAATGACACGGCTAAACGGGCAGACTACGACACTAACGCGCAAACCAAGTTCGATGAGTATAACGCCAATGACGCGCAAAAAACCCAAACCTATGACACTAACGCGCAACAGAAGCTAGACGATTACAATCAGAATGACGCTACTAAGCGCGCTGATTACGACGCGCATGTGGCCTTGAAGTTGCAAGAAGCACAGGCGCAGGTGCAGAATTTCAATGGGGCGAATTTAGCCAAATTAGACGAGTTCAAAAAGGACTTACAACAGGCCAAAAATCGCTACGATGCTAACGCCACGGCCAAGCTCGCAGAATTTAACAATAACTACACCCAGAAGTTAGATGACTACAACGCTAACGATGCCCAGAAGCTGGATGAGTACAACGCCAATGCACGGGCTAAATTAGCCGATTATGATGCCCACATCGCGCTCAAACTCCAAGACGCGTCAGCCCAAGTGCAAAACTTCAATACGGGCAATCTGAACAAATTGGAGGAATTTAAAAGAGATCTACAAGATGCTAAGAATCTCTATGACAGCAACACCGCCCAAAAGTTCAAAGAGTACAATGACAACGCCACGGCCAAGCTAGATGCCTTTAACGCCAATAACACGGCTAAGCTTCAAGAGTATAATGACAACGCTAACCAGAGAGCGGCCAAGCAACTCCAAGATTATGATTCTAATGCTAGTCAAAAATTCAATGACTATAACGCCAACCACGCCCAAAAACTCAGCGAATTCAACACCAATGCCGCTCAAAAGCTCAAAGACCACAACGACACAGCCCATCAGAAGATGGAGGCATTGTTGAATTTGTCCCAAGAGAAAGTGGATGCCTTCAACGCCCTTAGCACAACAAGAGTGCAGGAATACAATGACAACACCACCCAAAGGCTGGATGTTTTCAACCAAAATGCCACCCAGCAGACTAACGCCTTTGATGCCAATGTCACCACCAAGACAGGGGAGTACAACGCCAACGCCACCACCAAGACCAGTGAATACAATGCCCTAGCCAACCACCAGATCGCAGAGCTCAAGCGCACTCTTTTTAGCGAGCTTTCCCAAGTTAGTATAGAAGCCAAGCTCTTGGGTGAGATAGCTAAAATCCACACCCAGCTCAACCAATTGCGCCAGGAACAAACCCGCTTAGGGGGCAATTTCAAAACCCTTATCTTTGATAAAAACGCCACTTGGCAAGCTCCCAAATCGATGTACTACTACATCTTTTTGCAAGGCGGTATGGGGCCTGATAGAAACGCAGCCCAAGGAGCCCCTAGCAGCTTTGCTAATGTCTTGAGCGTAGCAGGGGGCAAGGGAGGGGGCAATGGTTTAGGACAGATGGGCCCTGTCAAGGC
>NZ_FZMA01000058.1:0-36718 GCF_900197775.1 Helicobacter salomonis | reverse complement strand
GAGCTATGGGGGTTTGAGCATTCTGGGGGTTTGGCGCTGGAGTTGGGTCTGCACCATAAAGACAGAGCGCACAAGCCAGCCAACCTAGCCATGCCTTGAAAATCCAAGCTTTCATACAAACCCCTTTTACTGACTTGAAACTCTGATTTTAGCACAAAAAGTCTTGTATGCCTTAGCCTAGTGGTGTAGACTTGTATTTAGGGTGATCTTGCGCACACTTCTTAGGGCAAGCATTTTCCCACTCTGACTCTCCTGTCTGAAATGTAATCCATGTAACCCTGAGAGCTCTCTGCCCTTGTAAAGACCATCGGGCTTGGGTACAAAATTGGGGTTGACTTTTTGCAATTCTTGAGCGCTCTTAGGACTGATTTCAAAAATAGTCCCGGCCAACACCCCAATCCCTGCGTCTACAATGCAAGCATCGCCCAAACTAATGCCTAGCNNTTCCCCAATGCTAATAGGCTCTTTATTACCCCCGCTAAGCACGCCTAGTACACTCGCTCCCCCGCCGATGTCTGTGCCTTCACCCACAATCACAGAGGAGCTAATGCGTCCCTCATTCATACAAGCCCCCTCCACGCCAGCATTGAAGTTAACATAACTGGCTCCAGGCATTTGGGTATAACCCCCCTTGCCCAAATACGCCCCAAAACGGGCTTTAGCTGTGTCTAATAGACGGATATTATCCGCTTGGGGTAAAACTTGCATCAGGTAACGGGGGAATTTATCCACAAAATCAATGCAGGGGTATCTATCTTGCATTTTGAGCGCAATTTCGTGTTCACGCAACCACTCTAGCTCATGAGGTGTATTGCCGCTCCAAGCTACATTGGGCAGTAGACCAAAGATTCCATCTAAATTCAGGCTACGCAAGGGGGCTTTGCCTAGAGAGAGAGCAAGCAATTTCATATAAGCACTCTCTAAACTAGCACAGGGCTTATCCGCATAGATCACCACCAAGTGGTAATTGTGGTGGTATTGTGTGGAAAAACGATTGGCGTGTTCCTTGGTAGAAAGCTCACAGCTAGGATCTACTTCCTGCACTAGTGGGGTATAGAGCCGATCGCATTCCAAGGCCCTGGCCAGCTCCAGCACCACTTGGATATTCTTGTGGCTGTTCTTATTGTGCAACACCTCTTGTAAAAAGGGGGCATAGAGTTCCAAGGCGCGGTGGATAAAGTTTTTATCAATCCCATAAACGGCTTCGCTGACTTTGTCCTCCTCTTGTGTGTATAGGGGGCTAGCATGTTTGATGGATTCCATAAATACGGCATACGATCCTAGGCATTCCTCGCCCCAGTTTAAAACGGGAAAAGTGGCGCACAATGGCTTAGCACTCTTTTGTCCGCGCGCGATTTTAGCAATCCCAAAGGCTAGTGGTTTCCTATAATGCGGAGAGTTTTGATAATCGCTAACGAATAGTTTAAATTTTTGCATGCATATCCTCTTGTTGTTGTTCTAAGGCTAAAGTCTGCACTTCAGCTACAAAGGTTTCTAAAAGTTGATCTTCGGGCAGTTTATGGATTACCTTGCCTTTTTTGATGATCAGCCCGCTTTTTTTACCAAAGGCAATGGCAATGTCGGCGTGTTTTGCCTCCCCTAGAGCGTTCACCACGCAACCCATCACGCTCACATCTAGGGGTGTTGTGATGTGGGCTAGGCGTTGTTCCACTTGGGACATCATCGCCACTAAATTAGATTCAATGCGCCCGCAAGTGGGGCAGGAGATAAAGGTAATGCCCTCTTTTTGCCGCCCACTGTAACGCAAGATCGCCTTAGCGACCCTAATCTCTTCCTCTAGCTCCCCCGTAATGGAGACACGCATGGTGTCCCCGATTCCCTCCCTGAGTAACTGTCCCAAAGCCATCGCGCTTTTAATGGTAGAATGAAATAAACTTCCTGCTTCAGTTACTCCCAAGTGGAAAGGATAGGGCACTAGAGGGCGCAGTTGTTGGTAGGCTAAAATTGTGCGTTCCACATCGCTAGCCTTTAAAGACACCTTGATATTGGTAAAACCAACATCCTCTAAGAGTTTGATATTGTAAAGGGCAGATTGCACCATCCCCTCAGGGGTTGCTCCATACTTCACTTCAAATTGCTTTTCTAAACTCCCCCCATTGACTCCAATGCGAATGGGTAAATTGCGCGCATTACATGCTTGAGCTACTGCTTTGATTTTCTCAGGCGCGCCAATATTGCCCGGGTTGATGCGGATGCCATCCACACTCTCAGCTGCGATCAAGGCTAGGTGGTGGTGGAAGTGAATATCCGCCACTAAGGGCAGACTAGATACTCTTTTGAGTTCTTTTAGAGCATTGGCATCTTTTTTATGGCGCACGGCTACGCGCACCAAATCTGCCCCCGCTAACTTTAAACGATCGATTTGGGCTTTAGTGGCCTCAATGTCACAGGTCTGGCTGAAAGCCATACTTTGGGTGCTAATTGGGGCATTACCCCCAATGCGTACAGGGCCAATAGCAATCTGCTTAGTAGGAAAACGAGGGTGCAAGGGCGTCCTTAATTTTTGGGGCATTATAGCTAATTTGCCCCTATAGTGGGTAAGATCTCTAAGACAAAGGTGCTAAAGCTATGGGCGTGGTAGGTGAGGGTATGGATAGTGCCCGTGCCTTCAAAATTGATACTGATAAGGAAAAACTGACGGATGTTCGTGTGCTCAAAGGGTTTGAGTTTATGGGCTAAATTCTCCAAAGTGGGGAATGCTAGAACCATGAAATAAAAGGTGGAGTCGTGATGCTTGGCGATTAAAAAGGGATGTTGGTAGTAAAGTTTGCCAAAATGGCGGATTAACTCTAAGATTACCATGTTTTCAAAGACGGGAGGTAGGGGGTGGGTGTGACTAAAGGCATAGGGGAGGGCAAAATCACAAAAATAGAGTTTGTGGGGCTTGGAGGGGGATTCAAGTGCAGGGATGAGAAAAATACTTTGGCTTTCTTGTAGAAAGTGCATGAAAGCATAAAAAGTGTCCTTAGAGAGTTTGAGTGTTTTTTTTAGCTGGGTGTAGAGGTGGTGAATCGTAACATTCAAGGCCTGGAAACGCAATAGGGCTTTGAAGAGAGGAAATTGTGCTCCCAGGAAAAGCGCATAAATCTCTTGTTTGCGACGGATTTTTTGCCATGCGCTCAAATTTAAGGTAGCAGGACTATTGCCCTCCTTGAGAAAACGGCCAAAGAGGGCGTTAGGAGACTCCTTCTTTTGGCTACACACATACTCTTGAAAATTCAAGGGTAAAATTGCTTGCGCGCTAAAACCCTTTGGGATATTTGCGCGGGTAGACTGGATGAGAATAATGTGTTTTAGAGGCGGTAGAAATAAATCTGGAGGGCAGTGTTTGGCAATCAAAATATCCATTTTATTTTCTAAATGTAATTTCAGGAGGACTTCTTTAAGACAGTTAACCTCTAGGCGCGCATCGCTCCCATCTAGGTAAATGGGATATTTGAAAGAACGCGCCAAACTCAAGGCATGCATGCTCTTGCCCACTTTAGCGCTCCCATAGAACAAGACTTTAGAAGAAAGCCAGGGATAGGTTCTAGGTAGCAGCTCTTGTTGCACTGTGGCGTAGATAAAACTTTCTTGCAAAATCACATCTAGCATGGGCACACACTAACATACTTTCCTTGAGATAAGGAAAGTATCAATAGGCTTAAGTGCCTAGAAAGGGCTTGATACTTGACTATTATGTCATTTTTGCCTAGAATAAAAGCTTTTAATTTGACGCCCCTAAAGAGGAAAGGTTTATGGAAAAAATACGTTTAAAGCTTAAAGCTTACGATCATAGGGTCTTGGATCGATCTGTGGTGGCTATTGTAGAAGCAGTCAAACGATCTGGATCTGAGATTAGGGGTCCTATTCCCCTACCCACTAAAAACAGACGCTATACTGTCTTGCGTTCCCCTCATATTGATAAAGACTCGCGAGAGCAATTCGAGATTCGCATACATAGCCGTCTTATCGATATTATGTCGGCTACACCTGAAACCGTGGATAGCCTGATGAAGCTCGATCTAGCTCCCGAGGTAGATGTTGAAGTCACTTCTATGGAAGGCAAGTAGCACCACATTAAGATTTAAGGATTGATAATGGAGTATCTAGTTCAAAAGATCGGCATGAGTCGTGTCGTGGGGACAAATAGCGTGGCAGTGACTTTGCTCAAGGTCTTAGAAAGCAAGGTGTGTGCAATCTATGATAAACAGGTTTTAGTCGCCTATCCCTTGCACAAAACACATAATAAAGCCATTGCCGGTCAACAAAAAAAGTATAATCTGAGCAAAGAATTCAACCATTTTGCTACTCTTGATGCTCAGGTGGCAGAATTAGGCGATCTACCTTTAGAACCTTTGGAGAGCGCAAAGCAGATCAAGGCCACCTTTTGCACCAAAGGACGAGGCTTTAGTGGAGCGATGAAGCGCTGGAATTTTCAAGGTGGACCGGCAGCCCATGGGAGTCGTTTTCACCGCCGCTTGGGCTCTATTGGGAATAGAGAATGGCCCGGGCGTGTCCAAAAAGGTAAGAAAATGGCAGGGCATTATGGCAACGAGAAGGTAACCTGTCATAATGAGGTTCTCTCGTTTGATAAAGAGAGTAAAATCTTAGTTCTCAAAGGTTCTGTGGTGGGCTATGCTGGGGCCTATGGTAGGATCGCCATTAAGTAGGTAAAGGGAAAATATGAAAGCGAAGGTACTCAATCAGCAGTGCGAACAGGTGGGGGAATTAGACCTGCCTGCACGCTTTAAAGAAATTAAAGAACATAATTTATACTTGTATGTCAAGTATTATCGCGCCCAAGCCCGCGCCAACACCGCCAAAAGTAAAAACCGCGGTGAAGTGAGCGGAGGTGGGCGCAAACCTTGGAATCAAAAGGGCGGGGGGCGCGCTAGAGCCGGGAGCATCACTTCTCCCATTTTTGTAGGCGGGGGTGTGTCTCACGGGGCGACTAATGCGCGTAATTACGACCTCAAAATCAACAAAAAGCAAAAGAGGCTCGCCCTAGAATTCGCTTTGGGACAAAAAGCAAGTGCAGAAAAATTGCTTGTAGTAGACAAAGTGGACATCACCAGCCAAAAAACTAAGGACGCACACACATTTTTGGCAAGTTTAAAACAAAGAGATGTGCTTGTGATTACCAAGCACTTACACGAACATAACTATTTGGCTTTTAGAAATCTAAGGAATTGTTATGTGGTGGAAACAAGCGAAGTGAACGCTTACCTTGTCGCGTCCTACAGCGCGGTGGTGGTGGAAAAAGCCGCGTTTGACACGCTTGTAACAGCTTAAAAGGAGAGTGCATGGCAGACATCACCGATATCAAATCTATCCTCTATACAGAAAAGTCCCTCTCAATGCAAGAGAGCGGGGTTATTGTGGTGCAAACCGCCATGGGTGTTAGCAAAAATCAGCTTAAGGCGATTTTTAAAGACTATTTTGGTTTTGTACCTTTGAAAATCAACGCACTCAGGCAACAGGGGAAGATCAAACGCTTTAGAGGCAGATTAGGACAGCGTGTTGGCACGAAGAAATTCTATGTCAAAGTTCCCAAAGATGCTAATATTACAGCGTTGAGCGCATAAGGATAGGACATGGCGATTAAAACTTATAAACCTTATACTCCCAGCCGTCGTTTTATGAGCGGTCTGGATTCTAAAGACATTAGCGCAAAACCCAGCGTCAAAAAGCTTTTAATCAAGCTACCCGCCCATGCAGGCAGAAACCACAGCGGTAAGATCACCAGCCGCCACAAAGAGGCCGGAGCTAAGAGGCTTTATCGCATCATCGATTTTAAGCGTAATAAATTCGGTGTAGAGGGCAAAGTAGCTAGCATCGAATACGATCCTTACCGCAACGCGCGTATTGCCTTAGTGGTTTATCCTGATGGCGATAAACGCTACATTCTACAACCCAGTGGCTTGAAAGTGGGTGATGCTATAGTGGCTGCCGAAGAGGGCTTAGACATTAAAGTGGGTTTTGCCATGAAACTTCGAAGTATTCCCATTGGGACCATTGTGCACAATATCGAAATGCACCCAGGTGCAGGTGGACAACTGGCTAGGAGTGCGGGCATGAGTGCCCAAATCATGGGCAGAGAGGGCAAATACACCATCTTGAGAATGCCCAGTGCGGAGATGCGCTATATCTTGAGCGAATGCATGGCAACCATTGGCGTAGTGGGGAATGAAGATTTTATCAATACGAGTATTGGTAAAGCGGGACGCAACCGCTACAAGCGCGTGCGGCCTCAAACACGCGGAAGTGCAATGAATCCGGTGGATCACCCGCATGGGGGCGGTGAGGGCAAAACAGGTTCTAGTGGCCATCCGGTTTCTCCGTGGGGATTGCCCGCTAAGGGTTATAAGACTAGGCGCAAGAAAGCCAGTGATCGCCTGATCATTTCACGAAAGAAAGGTAAATAGCAATGGGAAGGTCGATTAAAAAAGGTCCCTTTATTGATAAACATCTCATGGATAAGACACTCAAGCATAAGGCTAAGAAAGATAATAAGCCTATCAAAACTTGGTCGCGCCGTAGCACCATTTTACCCGAAATGATTGGGTTAACTTATAGTGTGCACAATGGACGGATTTTTATCCCTGTTTATATCACTGAAAATCATGTCGGTTACAAGCTGGGCGAGTTTGCCCCCACGAGAACCTTTAAAGGGCACAAGGGCACGGTGCAAAAGAAGATAGGTAAATAGACATGGTAGAACAATACATAAAGGAATGCAAATGAGCACGGCGTTACTCAGATATAGTAGGCTCTCTCCCACAAAGGCGAGATTGCTAGCCAGGCAAGTGCAGGGCATGAATGCAGAGGTGGCAATTGCCAGACTGGAGTTCACGCCCAATAAGGCCGCTCGTGTCCTCTCACGGGTAATCAGTGCAGCCGTTTACAATGGCGGGCATGATTCTAAATCCGTGTCTGTGTTAAGTTGCCGTGTAGATGCAGGTCCTGTGCTCAAGCGCCATATGCCCCGCGCTAGAGGTAGAGCCACAGCTATTAGAAAGCCCACATCTCACATTTTAGTCAAAGTGGGTAAGAAAGGAGGGAGCAACTAAATGGGTCAAAAGGTCAATCCGATTGGTTTGAGACTGGGAATTAATAGAAATTGGGCATCTAGGTGGTTCCCTGGAGCACAGGACACGGTGCAGAATATTCAGGAGGATCATCGTATCCGTAAATTTCTCAAGAAAGAGCTCTATTACGCAGGGGTGAGCGAGATCGTTATCGAGCGGGCTGCCAAGAAATTGCGCATCACGGTGGTAGCTGCAAGGCCAGGACTTATCATTGGCAAAAAGGGCGTGGATATCGAGAAAATTAAACTCTCCCTGAAAGACTTGATCAAGAAAGAAATTTCCGTCAATATCAAAGAGGTCAAGCGCCCGCAGGCGGATGCGCAGCTAGCTGCCGAAAATGTGGCGACTCAGTTGGAAAAACGGGTGGCTTTCAGACGCGCTATGAAAAAAGTTATGCAGACAGCGATGAAATCTGGGGCGCGTGGCATTAAGGTGCGTGTGTCAGGACGACTAGCTGGAGCTGAGATCGCGCGCACAGAGTGGTATATGGAAGGGCGCGTGCCTTTGCACACTCTACGGGCCAAAATTGATTATGGTTTTGCAGAGGCCATGACGGTCTATGGAATCATCGGGGTAAAGGTGTGGATATTTAAGGGTGAAGTGCTCCAAAAAGGGATCCAAACCGACAAGCGCGAAGAAGAGAATGAAGAGAGAGCACCTAGAGGGCGTGCTAGAAGAGGGAGAGAGTAGCCATGTTAATGCCTAAGAAGACGAAATACCGTAAGCAGATGAAGGGCAGGAATCGGGGAAAATCTGCGCGTGGAGTCAAGCTAGCCTTTGGGGATATTGGGATCAAGGCCGTTGAACATGGGCGTATCGATTCGCGTCAAATCGAGGCCGCACGGGTCGCCATGACTCGTCATATCAAAAGGGCAGGGAAAGTGTGGATTCGAGTCTTTCCCGATAAGCCTTTGACTGCCAAACCCTTAGAAACCCGTATGGGTAAGGGGAAGGGCTCTGTGGAAAAATGGGTGATGAATATTAAGCCTGGACGCATTGTCTATGAAATGTTAGGGATTGAGGAAGGTTTGGCTAGAGCAGCTTTGAGCTTGGCCCAACGCAAGTTACCCTTTAGAACAAAAATTGTAACTAGAGAGAGTGAAAATGAAATTTACTGAATTGAGTGGGAAGGACAGAAAGGAGTTGGCGAAGATGCTCAAAGATAAAAAGCTGGAGCTCTTCGAACTACGTGTGAAGCTCAAGACGATGCAACTCACTAATCCTAACGAAATTAGAAAGGTCAGAAAGGACATTGCGCGCATCAGCACGGCTTTGTCTGCCCTAAATCATGCATTGGTTGAGGAAAGGTAGAGCATGGAAACCAAACAGCCCCATAAGCGCCTTATTCAGGGTAAGGTAGTCAATAAAATTGATGCGTGTAGCGCGGTGATCCTAGTAGAGAGAAAGGTATTGCATAAAAAATACCGCAAGATTGTCAAACGCTTTAAGAAGTATACCATTGATGATCGTCAGAATGTCGTTCAGGTGGGAGATTTTGTAAGCGCTATCGAGTGTAAACCTGTATCTAAGACGAAAACTTTTGCTCTGAAAGAGATCTTAGTGAAGGGAGTTTCATGATACAGAGTTTTAGCAGATTGGTTGTAGCGGATAATAGTGGGGGCAAGGAGATCATGTGTATCAAGGTTTTGGGGGGAAGCCATAAACGCTATGCAAGTGTAGGCGATGTCATCGTGGCTTCTGTCAAAAAGGCCATTCCCAATGGAAAAGTCAAAAAGGGGCAGGTTGTGAAGGCCGTGATTGTGCGCACGAAAAAAGAGGTGCAGCGTCCCAATGGTTCTCTGATTCGCTTTGATGATAACGCTGCTGTAATCCTAGATGCCAAACGCGACCCAGTGGGCACACGCATTTTTGGACCTGTGAGTCGGGAAGTGCGTTATGCGAATTTCATGAAGATTATCTCACTGGCTCCGGAGGTCCTTTAATGAAGTGCAAGATTAAGAAAGATGACATGGTAAAAGTCATTGCAGGGGACGATAAAGGCAAGGTGGGCAAGGTGTTAGCTGTTTTCCCTAAGAAGTCCATGCTGTTAGTGGAGGGTTGCAAGCTCGCTAAAAAAGCCATTAAGCCCACAGATGATAATCCCAAGGGTGGGCATGTTCTCAAAGAAATGCCTATCCATGTCTCTAATGTCAAGAAAGAGAAGGAGTGAGCGCGATGGATGGCTTGAAAAACTTCTATGAAAAGGAAGTGAAGAAGAAATTGGCAGAGGAATTAGGAATCAAAAATCCGATGTTATTGCCTAAGCTTGAAAAAGTTGTGCTCAGTGTGGGCGCGGGGGATTACGCTAAAGACGCTAAGATCATGCAAAACATCGCCCAAACTCTCTCACTCATTGCCGGACAAAAGGCAGTAATCACCAAGGCAAAAAAGTCTGTAGCAGGGTTTAAAATCCGCGAGAACATGGCAGTAGGCGTGAAGGTAACACTCAGAAATAAGATTATGTTTAACTTTTTAGAAAAGTTAATTGTGATTGCACTGCCAAGAGTAAAGGACTTCAGGGGGGTTTCCAGAAATGGATTTGATGGGCGGGGGAATTATGGTTTTGGTTTGAACGAACAGTTGATCTTTCCTGAGGTGGTCTATGATGATATCATGGTTACCCACGGACTCAACATCGCTATTATCACTTCTACAAATAACGATAAGGAGGCATTTAAGTTGCTAGAATTGCTCGGAATGCCCTTTGCAAAAGGGCGCTAATGGCTAAGAAATCAATGATCGCAAAAGCCCACAGAAAGGCAAAATTCAAGGCACGGGCATACACTCGTTGCAATATCTGTGGGAGGCCCCATTCTGTCTATAAGGACTTTGGTTTGTGCCGAGTATGCTTAAGGAAAATGGGTAATGAGGGTTTAATCCCTGGTCTTAGAAAAGCTAGTTGGTAAGGGGCACACATGGTCAATGATATTGTCGCAGATTCTCTGACACGCATTCGGAATGCAAGCATGCGCCGTTTGGAGGTTACAGAGCTTTACTATGCTAAAATCGTGGTGTCTATCTTGGAGATTTTTAAGAATCGTGGATTTATCGCCAATTACCAAGTGGTGCAAAGGGAAGGGAAAAACTTTATCTCTGTAGAATTAGCCTACGATGACAAGGGGCGTGCGGTCATCAGTGAAATCAAACGATTGAGCAAACCTGGGCGTAGACTTTATAAGCAAGCATCTGAGCTCAGACGCTTTAAGAATGGATATGGGGTGGTTGTGGTCAGCACTTCTAAGGGTGTGATCACTAATGAGGAAGCTTACAAGCAAAATGTAGGCGGTGAGGTGCTTTGCAGCATTTGGTAGGAGTGTGGCATGTCAAGAATTGGTAAGAGGGCGATCAAAATCCCTAGTGGAGTGCAGGTGAGTGTTGAGGGAAGTAACTTGCATTTTAAAAACAGCAAAACAAGTCAGGTGCTGGAGACACACGGGCGTGTTAACATTGTGCTAGAAGGCGATTCTCTGCGCTTTGAACCTGTTGGAGAGGGGGCGCAGAGTCGCGCATTCTGGGGGACTTACAATGCTTTAGCAAACAATATTGTGGTGGGACTGGATAAGGGATTTAGCAAGGTCTTGGAAATTAATGGGGTGGGTTATAAGGCGGCTCTAGGACATAAAGTTTTAGAACTCAGCTTGGGATTTAGTCACCCAGTGAAGCACCCCATCCCTGAGGGTGTGGAAGTGGTTGTGGATAAAAACACCATCACACTCAAGGGGAGTAATAAGCAACAGCTTGGACAGCTTGCCGCAGATATCCGTGCTTACAGACCTCCTGAACCCTACAAAGGCAAGGGTATTAAATACAGTGATGAAATTATTTTGCGCAAAGCTGGCAAGACTGCTAAAAAGTAAGGAACGAGTATGACACAAAGTGTTTTAGAAAAGAAAAAGCTCCAGAGAGCTAAGCGCAAGATGCGCGTGCGCTCTAAAGTTTTTGGCACACAGGAGCGTCCCCGTGTGAGCATTTTTAGATCCAATAAGCACCTCTATGCTCAAGCCATTGATGACAACGCACATGCGACTTTGGCGCATGTGGATGGTAAAAAATTAGGACTGGGGAAAAATGTAGAGGATAGTAAGAAACTCGCGTTGATCTTTGCAGAAAGTCTTAAGAAAAAGGGCATAGACAGGGTGGTATATGATCGTAATGGATATTTATATCATGGAGTGGTGGCTACCTTTGCAGAAACTCTGCGCGAACAAGAGATTGCGCTTTAAGGATGGGCATGGAGATCAATAGAGAAGAGTTTTCAGAAGTTGTGGTGAATATTGGACGGGTTACCAAGGTAGTGAAAGGTGGACGGCGTTTCCGTTTTAACGCTTTGGTGGTTGTGGGCAATAAAAATGGACTTGTGGGCTTTGGCTTGGGCAAAGCTAAGGAGGTCCCCGATGCGATCAAGAAGGCCATTGACGACGCGTTTAAAAACATCATTGAGGTCAAGATCAAGGGCACGACTATTGCCCATGACATTGAGTGCAAATACAATGCGAGTCGCATTTTGCTCAAACCCGCTTCAGAGGGAACAGGTGTCATTGCCGGAGGGTCCACGCGCCCTATGATCGAATTAGCCGGTATTAAGGATATTTTAACGAAATCCTTAGGGTCTAACAACCCCTATAATGTGGTGCGTGCTACCTTTGATGCGCTCTCTAAAATCAAAGGATAGGAGTTTTTATGACATTGGAAAAATTAAGCCCAGCTAAGGGTAGTGTCAAACACACGAAGCGGGTGGGCCGTGGGCAGGGCTCTGGTATGGGTAAAACCGCCACTAGAGGAGGCAAGGGGCAGACCGCACGCACGGGTTACAAACAGAAACGCGGTTTTGAGGGAGGGCAACAGCCCCTGCAACGCCGTTTACCTAAAGTGGGTTTTAGAAGCCGCACTAAGGGAGTGGTGTACGCAATCAATGTGGAAAAGCATAAAGAGGTTTTTGAGTTGGAAACTTTGAGTTTGGAGCTCATTAAAAAAGTGCATCCCTTCCCCTCCTATATTGAGAAAATTAAGCTCATTGGAGCAGGGGCTAAAAATTTAGCATCCAAGATTCAAGATGAGAGAATTCGCACCAGCGGACAAGAATAATGACCAAGGCGATTGCGACCAAAATTTTTATTACTCTAGGGTATTTGTTTCTCTATAGGGTGCTAGCTTACATCCCCATTCCCGGGGTGGATCTGGCTGCCATCAAATCCTTTTTTGATAGCAATTCTAGCAATGCATTAGGTCTTTTCAATATGTTTAGCGGGAACGCGGTCTCTCGCTTGAGTATTATTTCTCTAGGAATCATGCCTTATATCACAGCTTCCATTATTATGGAGCTTTTGAGCGCGACTTTCCCTAACTTGGCCAAGATGAAAAAGGAGCGCGATGGTATGCAGAAATACATGCAAATCGTGCGCTATGCTACCATTGGAATCACCATCATTCAGGCGATCAGCGTTTCTTTTGGCTTGCGTAGCATTGGGCATGGTCCTAATGGGGCGATCATGGTTTCTATGCAAACTTTTTTAATCTTAGCCACCTTTTCCATGCTTACGGGCACAATGCTCTTGATGTGGATTGGCGAGCAGATCACCCAAAGAGGCGTGGGTAATGGGATCAGCCTCATTATCTTTGCGGGCATCGTCTCTGGCATTCCTTCAGCCATTGCAGGGACTTTTAATTTGGTGAATACGGGTGTGATCAACATCTTAGTTTTGATTGGGATAGTGGCGATCGTCCTAGCAACTATCTTTGCAATTATCTATGTAGAGCTAGCTGAGCGACGCATTCCCATCTCTTACGCCCGTAAAGTGATGATGCAAAATCAAAACAAACGCATCATGAACTACATCCCCATTAAGTTAAACCTAAGCGGGGTGATCCCCCCTATCTTTGCCTCTGCCTTGCTAGTTTTTCCCTCTACCATTTTGCAAGCCTCCTCTAATAAGATTTTGCAAGCCATTGCGGATTTTCTCAACCCACACGGCTACGCTTACAATATTTTAATGTTCCTTCTCATTATCTTTTTTGCTTACTTCTACTCTTCCATTGTCTTTAACGCTAAAGATATTGCCGATAACCTCAAGCGTAATGGCGGGTTTATTGCAGGACTTAGACCGGGCGAGGGAACTTCAAACTTCTTAAACACCGTGGCGAGTCGCTTGACTTTTTGGGGCTCTTTGTATTTGGCTATCATCTCCACTTTGCCCTGGATTTTGGTCAAGGCAATGGGTGTGCCTTTTTATTTTGGGGGCACGGCGGTGCTCATTGTGGTGCAAGTGGCTATTGACACCATGAAAAAGATCGAAGCACAGGTGTATATGAGCAAGTATAAAACCTTGAGCGCAGTGGGCTTTTGATGGCAATCGCCATCCGTAATTCTAAAGAGATCGAGGCTTTACGCAGGGCGGGGGCTGTGGTCGGGCAGACTCTCAGATTGCTGAGTGAAAAAATCCAAGTAGGCATGAGTTTGTTAGAATTGGATGCTTTGGCCGAAGAGCATATCCATAAGCTCAATGCCAAGCCTGCTTTTAAAGGGCTTTATGGTTTCCCTAATACACTTTGCACTTCGCTCAATGAAGTTGCCATCCATGGCATTCCCACGGATTATCGATTACAGAGCGGAGATATCGTGGGTTTGGATTTAGGGGCGCAAATGCAAGGGTGGTTTGGCGATGGGGCGATCACTCTAGGAGTGGGGGAGATTAGCCTCCAAGATCAAGCCCTGATTGCCTGCGCTAAGGACGCTCTTCATGAGGGGATTGCTTGCCTAGAAGTGGGGATGCGCTTTAAAGAGGTGAGCCATATTTTAGAAACCCTCATTAGGCAAAAGGGCTTTGTGCCTTTAAAAAAATTTTGTGGGCATGGGATTGGGCGTAGCCCCCATGAAGAGCCCTCTATTCCTAACTACCTAGAGCCTTCCAGCAGGCCTAATAGTGGCCCTAAAATTAAAGAGGGCATGGTGTTTTGTATAGAGCCTATGATCTGCCAAAAACAGGGTGAACCTAGAATCTTAGCAGACAAATGGAGCGTGGTGTCCGTGGATGGCTTGCGCACCAGTCATTACGAACACACTATCGCGATGGTGGGTAAAAGAGCGCAAATTTTAACGGAGGCTTGATGGCAAAAGATGATGTGATAGAAGTAGATGGAAAGGTGATTGAGTGTTTACCCAATGCCACTTTCAAAGTGGAATTAGACAATAAGCATGTCGTGCTGTGCCGCATTTCTGGGAAAATGCGCATGCACTATATCCGCATTGCACTAGGTGATCGGGTGCGCTTGGAGCTCACGCCTTATAGCTTGGATAAGGGGCGAATCACCTTCCGCTACAAGTGATTAAGTTAGTTCTAACTTAAGATGGTTAGAATAAGGGTTTTGCTTAAGATAAGGAGAGAAGATGAAAGTTAGACCCTCTGTAAAGAAGATGTGTGATAAATGTAAAGTGATCAAAAGACGGGGTGTGATTCGCGTGATCTGCACCACTCCTAAACATAAACAAAGACAAGGATAGACATGGCAAGGATTGCAGGGGTTGATTTACCCAAGAAGAAACGCATAGAATATGCTTTGACCTACATCTATGGAATAGGCTTAAAAAGCTCCAGGGATATCTTGCACAAGGTGGGAATTTCTTTGGATAAACGCGTTCACGAATTAGGTGAAGATGAAGTATCTAGCATCACCAAAGAAATCCAGGCTAACTACATAGTAGAGGGAGATTTACGCAAAAAAGTGCAGATGGATATTAAAGCGTTGATGGATTTGGGGAGTTATCGGGGTATTCGACATCGTAAGGGCTTGCCCGTGCGGGGTCAAACCACTAAGAACAACGCGCGCACCCGTAAGGGTAAAAAGAAAACCGTAGGTAGCAAGTAAGGAGAGCGCATGGCTAAACGAACCGGCATTAAAAAGAAAATTGTTAAGAAAAATATCGCGCGGGGTGTTGTCTACATCGCTGCCTCCTTCAACAATACTAACATCACCGTTACAGACGAGATGGGCAATGTCATCTGTTGGGCGACTGCAGGAGGCTTAGGGTTTAGAGGGTCTAAGAAATCTACTCCCTACGCTGCCCAACAAGCTGTAGAGAGTGCGATGAGTAAAGCTAAAGAGCATGGCATTAAAGAAGTGGGGATTAAGGTGCAAGGTCCGGGGAGTGGGCGCGAAACCGCTATTAAGAGTGTGGGGAGCATTGAGGGGATCAAAGTGCTTTGGATCAAGGACATCACACCTTTGCCCCATAATGGTTGCCGTCCTCCCAAAAGAAGAAGAGTGTAAGGAGCAGCTATGGCAAGATATAGAGGTGCAGTTGAAAAATTAGAACGCCGTTTTGGGATTTCTTTATTTCTTAAGGGTGAGCGCCGTTTGAGTGGCAAGAGCGCGTTGGATAAGCGCGCCTATGGTCCCGGACAGCATGGACAAAGACGGGGTAAGATTTCAGACTATGGCTTGCAGTTACGCGAAAAACAAAAAGCCAAAGCAATGTATGGCATCTCTGAAAAACAATTCCGCTCTATTTTTAGAGAAGCCAACCGCATGGAAGGCAATACGGGGGAAAATTTGGTGCGTCTTTTAGAGAGGCGTTTGGACAATGTGGTCTATCGTATGGGCTTTGCAACCACGCGCTCTTTTGCGCGCCAGCTGGTAACACATGGGCATATTTTAGTCGATGGCAAACGCATGGACATCCCTTCTGCCTTTATTAAGAGTGGGCAAAAGATCGAGGTTAAGGAAAAAAGCAAGGAAAACCCCCAAATCACACGTGCGGTGGAACTCACTAATCAGGTAGGGATCGTGCCTTGGATTGATGTGGACAAGGATAAGAAGTTTGGCATCTTCACCCGCTATCCTGAGAGAGACGAGGTAAGCTTACCTCTTGAAGAGAGATTGATTGTCGAGCTCTATTCTAAATAGTAGGGGATTGCATGAAAGTGATTAAAGTAGCTCCACAAGTGCCTATGGACATCAGCGTGGAGAAAATTAACGACAGGCATATCAAAGTGTGTGTGTCTGCCTTTGAAGCGGGTTATGCCATTACCCTAGCCCACCCCTTAAGACGGCTCTTGCTCTTAAGCTCTGTAGGCTATGCGCCCATTGGAATCAAGATCGAAGGGGTTGCTCACGAATTTGATTCTCTGCGTGGGGTTTCTGAAGATGTGGCTCTATTCATTGCTAATCTCAAAAATATCCGCTTGGTAGGCAAGCATTTGGACAATGCCCAGAACGATCAAGTGATGGTTCACTACGCTTTTAAGGGTCCTGCCAAATTAAGCGGAAGGGATTTAGAGAACGAAGAGATCAGTGTGATCGACCATGATGCCTATTTAGCTACGATTAACGAGGATGTGAACTTAGAGTTTTCTCTCATCGTGCAAAAGGGCATGGGCTATGTGCCTTCTGAGAGCATTCGAGGTTATATTGCGAGTGATTACATCCCCCTAGATGCCTATTTCACTCCCATTAAAAAAGTGGTTTACAATATTGAAAACATGCTCGTAGATGGTAATCCCAATTTTGAAAAACTCGTTTTTGAAATTGAAAGTGATGGGCAGGTGGACCCTCAGCGCGCCTTTCAAGAGGCAATCAGAACCATGAACGCCCAAATGCACATCTTTAACACCAATATCGCCGATTACAAAGGCAGCGCCCATCTAGAAGAAGGCTTGGAGAGGGATTTGTTGATGGAAATTGAGGGGCTGAATTTGAGCGCGAGGTGTTTTAATTGCTTAGATAAAATCGGGCTTAAGTATGTGGGCGAGTTAGTGCTGATGGATGCTTACGAACTCAAGAATATTAAAAATCTTGGCAAGAAATCCTATGATGAAATCGCTGAAAAACTAGAGGGGCTAGGCTACCCTGTAGGTTCTGAAATTTCGACGGAGTTTAAGGCATCTTTGCAAGCCAAATTAGACAAATTAAAGAATGAGGAGCATTAATGCGACACCAGAATCGTTTTAGAAAATTGGGACGCACCAGCGCGCACAGAAAGGCCCTGCTCAAAAATCTCGCCATTTCTCTGATCGCACATGGGAAGATTCAAACGGGAATTTTCAAGGCTAAAGAATTACAGTCCTATGTTGAAAAGCTCGTGAGTGTGGCTAGAAAGGGTGATTTTAACGCACATCGCTATGTGTTTTCTTATCTACAAGATAAATACGCCACCCATAAGCTAGTGACTGAATTAGCCCCCAAATACGCGGCACGCAATGGGGGTTATACCAGCATCCACAGAGTAGCCATTAGAAGAGGAGATGCCTCTATCCTAGCCTCCATCGCCTTTGTCTAGCAATTTGAAGGTCAGTGTGTAGCTGGCCCGAATACACGCGCATACTAAAGTCTTCAACCCCAGGTTCCCCTTAAGACTCTCTTAACATTCGCTCCACGACCTCTATATGCGCCTGCATGCTCTTTTCAAAATCAAATTGTCTAGCCCGCTCGATCCCCTTAGCAATACAAGTGGTACGCAAAGTCTCATCAGTCAAAGCGCACTCTAGTTGTTTAGCGATGTCTTGGATATCATAAGGATTGCAATAGATGCCTGCATCGTCTAGAATCTCCGGCATGCAAGATACATTGCTGGCTAAGACCACTAATCCTGCCTGCATCGCTTCAATCATGGGCAAACCAAAGCCCTCAGCCAAACTCCCATGCCACAGCACTCTAGCATTCTTATAGAGGAGAGCAAGGAGTGCATCAGATGTGAAGCCCAAATCTACGATAAAAGTTTCACTCCTTTGTGCTGCTTATTTCCAAGCGTTTTTCTCTAAGCTGCCCGCAAGCTGCCGCGATATCCTGCCCCTTAGAGATGCGAATTGTGCAGAGCAAGCCCTTTTGATTGAGAAAATCCGCAAAAACCTGCACCTTCTCTAACTCTGGGCGTTCAAATTTAGAGTGGGGGGTAGAGTTGTAGGGGATGAGATTGATCTTCGCCTTAAGCCCATTGAGCAGTCTTAATAATTCTTTAGCGTGGCCTAACGAATCGTTCATATCTTTAATCATCAAATACTCAAACATCACCCGTTTACGCTTGTCTAGGGGGAAGGCTTTAAGCGCGTTAATCAAGGCTTCTAAATTATAGACCTTGTTAATGGGCATCAGTTTTGAGCGCAGGGCATCATTGACTGCGTGTAAAGAAATAGCCAACTGCACGCCCAAATTGAGCGCGCCCAAAGTTTGCAGGGCGGGCACTACTCCGCTTGTAGAAATCGTGATGCGTCTAGGGGCGATGTTAAGCCCCTCATGGGTGCTTAAAATCTCCAGCGCGCGCACCACTTGTTCAAAATTGTGCAAGGGCTCGCCCATACCCATAAAGACTAGATTAATCCCCCTAGTGGGCTCTAGCTGGTGGGCGCGTTTGAGGGCGACGACCTGCTCTACAATTTCGCCCGCGTTTAGATCACGCACAAAGCCCCCCTTAGCGGTCGCGCAAAACACGCAACCCACCTTACACCCAATTTGACAGCTCAAACAGAGCGTGATTTTCTCTTGTGCTTCCCCCTCCCTAGCTTCTCTCATTACCATGTACACACTCTCAAAACTATGCCCATCAGAGGTTTTAAAGAGATATTTCACGCTCTTATCTGTGCTTTGTTGGCACTCTAGCACTTCTAAGGGGCGCACCTCAAAATCGGCACGCAATGCCTCTTTAAAGGCGTGGGGGAGATTGTGCATTTGATCTAGGCTAGCATAACGCTGGTAAAGCCACGCATAAAATTGTTTGGCCACAAAGGGTTTAAATCCATGCCGTGTGCAATAGTTCTGCCATTCTGCAAGAGTGAGTGCATAAAGGGAGGGTTTGCTTTGCATTAAAAACGCCTAAAGAGGAGATTAAAGAGATGTTGGCAAAACCAACGGATTTTTAAGGTGTAATTACAAAGCCGCAATAGCCACGATAGGGCTTTGAGTGTGCCTCTAAAATTTTGGATATTGGTGTGGGGCACTTGGGAGGGGACACTCTCCACTAAAAGAGCATAGGACTTTAGAGTGAGCGTTTTGGCATGGTGGGTGTAGTGCGCGTCCATGTAAGTGTCCACGGGCAGAATCCATTGAGGGGGGCAGTGCTCCAAGAGCTTTTGCGCACCCTGTGGACTTAACATATAGCCCTGTGTGCCCATGCCACCCGCTGGGCTAAAAATCCAATCAAAATCATGGGTCAATGCGCTTTTGATCTGGTGGCGTTTGAAATAAAGCGCATACAAGCGCACGACTTGGGCTAACCCCGTGTTGATGGCTTCCAAACTCAAATGGCATTTTTCATAAAAATCAAAAGTAGGCAAGACATCGTCTTCTAGCACAATGATAGGTTTTTGCAACTTAATACATTCTTGCCAAAGCAAAAAAATGACTAGCAAAACAACCTAGTTGCCCCAAACTTTGAAAATTAACTCGCATGCATAATGCGAGGCGCATTAATGCCACCACCTCACAACGCTTAGGGGTTTCGGGGGCAAAATCGTTAAGCACGGGATGGGTGTGCTTGAAAGTGATCCCCTGTTTAGCAAAATCCTCTCTGCCATTGACTCCCTCAAACAAGGTGATCTCAAAGGCATCGGGGGTGCGCGATTGTTCCAATAAATAGCGCAAATGCCATAGCAAGGGCGTAATATCCCTAGCACTTTGACTCAAGTGGATAATGTAAATAGGAATGGGCAGATTCATCACTCCACAGTAACACTCTTGGCCAAATTGCGAGGTTTGTCCACATCTAGCCCTTTGCGTTGCGCCATTTCTAGGGCAAAGAGTTGCAAGATCGCGAGTATGTGAAAAAACTCGGGCATATAGTGGTCATAGGAGCGGGTTTGGATTTGAAAAGTGGCTTCTTCTAATTTGATCGGACTGAGCGCAAAAATGAGCGAATCGCGCGCACGCAATTCCTCTACATTGCTCAAATTTTTGGCAAAAAGAAGGTGTTGGGGGAGTAAAGTGGTGCTTAGAAGTGTGCCATCGGCTAGAGCAATAGGACCATGTTTCATCTCCGCGCTGGCATAGCCTTGTGCATGCACATAGGCGATTTCTTTGAGCTTGAGCGCGCCCTCTAGGGCCAGTGGGTAGAAGACCCCTCGCCCCATGAAAAAATACCCCTTTAAATCCCGCTCTAAGATCTGCGCACTCACTTCGCGCACTTGTTCGTGTAACTCTAACGCCTCTTGCATGGCTTTTAGACTTCCCTGCAGAGCTTGGATTTGCGCTTTTAGATCATCTGCGCTTAGGGTGTTGCATTCTTGGGCAAGTTGCAAAGCCAAAAGCCATAAAATCAAAACCTGACTGGTAAAGGCTTTAGTAGAGGCTACAGAGCGCTCCAGCCCTGCATGGGTTAAAAGTAGCCCATCTGCCATGTCTGCCATGGTGGAGCTCTGAGTGTTGCAAAGGCTAAGGGTTTTTAAACCTAGACTTTTGGCCAGTCTAAGTGCCTCTAGGGTGTCCGCGCTCTCTCCACTTTGGGAAATCGCTATAAAGAGTTCGCCTTGTTGGGTGGCAAAATGCGCGTAGCGGTATTCGCTAGCCAACTCTACCTGCACCTTTACCCCGGCTAAACTCTCTATTAAGTATTTCCCCACTAGCCCGGCATGGTAACTCGTCCCGCACGCGCTAATACTGATACAACTTACCCCCTCTAAAAAGCCATTGGGCAATTCCAAATGCACGCCATTGTTAGAAAGCCGCCCTAGCAGACTTAAAACTTTGGGCTGTTCGTAAATCTCTTTTTCCATAAAAGTTTTAAAGCCCTCTTTATCGCTCTGTTGGCTATCTTGACTTACCGCTTGCACCTCCCCTAAAGTCTCTAAGTTTAGAGGTTTTTGAAAATCCAACACCCCCACACTTCCCTCTTCTAAGCGCACCATTTGACTGGCATGCCCGCAAAGCGCGTTGGGTGCACTAGCAAAATACATCCCACCTTCACCGGCGGCAACGAGCAAAGGTGAGTGGTTTTTGGCATAAAAAATGCAGGTGGGAAAGTGTTCATTGATGAGCAAGATCGCGTACGCACCCTCTAGCTGGGCAATGGTGTTTTTAAAGGTTTGCAGGGCTTGTTCTGGGCTATTAGCAGGGTTTTGCTCCAACATATCCTCAAATAAATGCACCACCACCTCACTATCAGTTTGGCTGGAAAAAACATGCTCTTTTTGTTCTAATTCTGTCTTGAGGGTGGCATAATTTTCAATGATCCCATTGTGCACAAGCGCGCTTGAGCGGTAGGCATGCGGATGGGCGTTGGCTTGTGTGGGTTTGCCATGTGTGGCCCAGCGCGTGTGGGCAATCCCCACGCCTAAACCCTGTGTGCGCACTCTCTGCACCAAATTTTCTAGTGCGCTAATTTTCCCACTGGTTTTAAACACCTGCAAGGGCGCGCCCTTCCCTAAAAGTGCTAACCCCGCACTATCATAACCCCGATACTCTAGCTCTCTAAGCCCTCCTAGCAAGAGCTCTACTCTCTCCTGAACACCTAAATAGCCTACGATCCCACACATACCAACCCTTTAAAAAACTAACATTTCCCGTTTGTATTTGTTCAGCGCATTGATACACT
Source organism: Helicobacter salomonis (assembly GCF_900197775.1). Classification (NCBI taxonomy): domain Bacteria; kingdom Pseudomonadati; phylum Campylobacterota; class Epsilonproteobacteria; order Campylobacterales; family Helicobacteraceae; genus Helicobacter; species Helicobacter salomonis. Next base: position 15,112 of record NZ_FZMA01000058.1, on the reverse strand, counting down.
CCTTGAGTTCTTCGACATGTTCGCTAATTTGGGTGTAAAAGGCCATGTCCAAACTCTGCGGAATGTCCAAACTACCGCGTTTCATCAAAATAAAATCACTCAAACTCACATTAGCTAACTTTAAGAGCAATTCTACTTCCTCTTTGGCATTCTCAATATCTTTAATGAGCTGTTCTAAGCGTTCAAACATCGCTATTCCTTTATGTCTTTAAGCCCTAGTGCCAGCAAAGCGTGCAAATGCACCACCCCTAACACCTTTTTATGCGCATCTAACACGATGAGTAAAGAAATTTGATGGGTTTCGATGAAATCTAGCGCGTCTAGCACCAACATATCCGGGTCTTGGATGGTTTTAGGCTTTAGGGTGGCAAACTCTTTAGCTGGGGCGCAACGATCAAAATGGGGTTGCAAGAGGGCACGACGAATATCTCCATCGCTCAAAACCCCTAGTAGCTCTTGATTCTCATTAACTAAAAGGGCATTGCCCAAACCTTGATGCGTGGCTTCTAACAGGGCTTCATGCAAAGAGGCCTGTGCACTCACTAAAGGCAGGGCATGGGTGCGATAAATATCGCGCACGCGTAGGTGCATTTTTTTACCTAGCAGGCCCCCCGGGTGATAGCGCGCAAAATCTCTTTGGCAAAAGCCCTTGCGCGCCATCAAGCACACCGCCAAGACATCGCCGAGTGCTAAGCAAAGCGTGGTGGAAGTGGTGGGCACCATGTTAAAGCTACAAGCTTCTTTAGTGATATTTAGGCTTAGGTGGTGATTGGCAAGCTTGCCTAAAGAACTCTTAGGGCTTTTGCTCATGCCTACAATGCCCGCACAAGAGATAAAACGCAAGGCTTCTAAGAGCTCCGTACTCTCCCCTCCATAGCTAATGGCTAAGATGACATCTTGGCTTCCCACAATGCCCATATCCCCGTGCAGGGCTTCAGTGGGGTGGAGAAAGAGCGCCTTAGTACCCGTGCTAGTCAGAGTAGCGGCGATCTTGCGTCCCACGTGTGCGCTCTTACCCACCCCCATAACCACCACTAAGGGCGCGTTAGCCAAAGTTTCAATAATAGGCTCTAACTTAGCATGATTTAGAGATTCTTTAGCGTGCGTGAGCGCATCAATGGCCAATCCAAACGTGTTACGCGCGAGCGCGCCATAATCTAGGGAGCTCATTAATGCTTAGTTTCCTGTCTAAGCATGGCTTTTTTGAGCATGGGAATGAGCGCGCCATAACCCTTAGTCTCCATGTCCTCTAGTGGGATAAACTTTAAAGCCGCGCTATTGATGCAATAGCGCAAGCCCCCCAATTCTCTAGGCCCATCCTCAAAGACATGCCCTAAATGCGCATTACCCACACGGCTACGTACTTCGGTACGGATACGGTTATAGCTGGTGTCTTTTTCATACCCCACTACTTCCTTACTAATGGGCTTGCTAAAGGCAGGCCACCCACACCCACTATCAAACTTATCTGTGGAGAGGAAGAGAGGTTCGCCCGTGGTGACATCTACATAGATACCCGGTTTAAAGAGGGTGTCGTATTCATTCTCAAAGGGGCGTTCTGTGTAGCTTTCTTGGGTTACTTTGTATTGTAAGTCTGTGAGTTGTTTTTTGAGCTGGGCTTGATCGGGTTTATGATAATCCTTAGGATCAATGATCACCTCATCAGCCTTTTTGAGATCAATATGACAATACCCCCCCGGATTTTTCTTCAAATAGTCTTGGTGGTATTCCTCTGCCACGACGAAGTTTTTGAGCGGTTCTAATTCAATGCGCACTCTTTGCTTATAATGGGTTTGCAGGCGCGCTAAGGCTTTAACGATGATGGGCTCGTCTTTGGGGTCTGTGTAGTAAATCCCTGTGCGGTATTGCCTACCCCTATCATTGCCCTGCTGGTTTAAGCTGATGGGATCGACCACTTTAAAATAGTACAGCAAGAGTTTATCTAGGCTGATCTCTTGAGGGTCAAATTCCACCTTGACCGTTTCGGCGTGATCAGTGTTATGCAGTTCGTGGTAAGTGGTTTGATCGCTCTTCCCATTAGCATAACCCACCAACGCGTCTTTCACCCCATAAATGCGCTCCATATATGCCTCCAATCCCCAAAAACACCCCCCGGCTAAGTAAATTGTGTGCATTTTCTTCTCCTGTGCGTGTACTAACCCTACCAACACCAACACCCCTAACACCCACGCGCGCATGGCTAGCTCACAAAAACATGACTCACGATAGCGGGGTATTTCTTGGTGTGCTTGAATAACGCCTTGCGCAAGAAATGCCGCACGCTCTCATCTAAAGACTTATTGTTACCCAACACATCTTGGCGTAGGGCTTTAATGTGCAAACCTAGCGAATCTTGTAAATCCTCTAAGAAGTGGCGTTCTTCCTTGAGATTGACAATGCCTACACTGCTAATTTTAGAATGGGGCATCAAGCTCTGGGCTTCTTTGGAGATGAATAACACCGCACTTAGTAGCCCCGCGCTGGCAATCTCCAAGCGTTCATCTACGATTCTTTGCTCAATGCTGACATTGTTGGTATTATCCACATAGTGCTTCCCGCTCTTAATGCTCTTGACCTTACGCATAAAATTAGGGTTGACTTCCACCTGATCCCCATCTTCCATGAGATAAATATTTTTCTCAGGGATTCCACACGCTATCGCGGTCTCTTTATGTTTGGCAACATGGTTATACTCCCCATGCACGGGCAAAAAGAACTTGGGCTTAATCAAACGCAACATCAGCTTTTGCTCCTCTTGGGCGGCATGCCCGCTCACATGGATGTCAAAGGCGTGGTGCACCACTTGGGCATCTTTTTTCATCAGCAGATTTAGAATGCTGGACACACTCGCCTCATTGCCCGGGATTGCCTTAGCTGAGATAATGACCAAATCGCTTGGTTTAATGCTAATGTGGCGGTGCTCATCGGTGGCCATGCGATAAAGCGCACTCATGGTCTCTCCCTGTGAGCCCGTGGTTACAATAAAAACCTCATGATCGGGAAGCTTTTCGACCTCATGGGCTTCAATGAAGGTCTTAGAGGGCAGATGGATATAGCCTAGCTCTCTAGCGATATCTAGGTTTTTCTCCATAGAACGGCCGATCACAGCGACCTTGCGGTTATGATTAATCGCGTGTTGGATGGCTTGATACACTCGGTGGATGTTAGAAGAAAAGGTGCTCATGATCACGCGCCCTTTAGCGCTCTTAAAGAGGTTCTCAAACACGGGTCCCACGCTAGTTTCACTAGGAGTAATTCCGGGCTTGTAAGAATTAGTGCTATCACTGAGCAATAACATGACACCTTGTTCGCCATAGTGGGCGAGGCGGTAGAGATCGGTGGGTAAATTGTCCACCGGGGTGTGATCGATTTTAAAATCCCCGCTATGCACGATCGTGCCCACTTTGGTTTGAATGGCTAATGCGCTCGCGTCAATAATGGAGTGGGTGATGTGAATCCACTCTACAATGAATTCGCCAATTTGGATAGGTTGGCGTTTTTGCACGATCTTAAAAAAGCTTTTAAATTTCTTCAAGCCGTGTTCGTCAAATTTATTGCCGATCATCCCCAAGCTTAAGGGCGTGCCATAGAGAGGGAATTGCAATTCTTTAAAGAGATAGGGCACAGCCCCGATATGATCCTCATGGGCATGGGTGATGAGCACGCCTACAATTTTATCCTTAATGCTGTGTAGGTAGCTAAAATCGGGGATCAAGATGTCTACCCCATGCATGTCTTCACTGGGGAAACTCATGCCCACATCAATGATGATGGCTTGGTGCATGGTTTCAATGACCATCATATTCCCCCCGATCTCGCCCAAGCCGCCCAGAGGGGTGATTTTAATACGGGCTTTGACATTGAGATCGAGTTTATAATGAGGGTTTAGATGATTGATGTGAATCTTATTATTAGTTTCTACGCCCGCTTTAAGCTCTTTATGAAAGCCTAAATTGCCCCGCTCATTGGCCTTAGTGATGTTTTTAACCCCGGCTTGTTCAGAGTGCTGGGAGTAGTGATGTCCCCTGCCCTGCTTAATGCGATTGGGGCGGGGAGCTTTGGGGGTCTGATCGGGTTGTGTGGGCTGAACTGAGGGGCTTTTGTTTTCAATGGGTTGATCCATAGTATTCTCCTATTTTAGATTGTTGGGTGAGATCATAAGCTAGGTCTAGGTAGTCTGTAGGGCTCAATTCATGCGGGCGTACTTGAGGTTTAAGGGCGCGCTCAGCTAGAAAACCTTGTAACCAGCCTGGCGCACAAATTCCCCTGAGATTATTGCTAAGGGTCTTGCGGTTGGCCTTAAAAGCGCGCTTGAGCAACTCTTCTAAGTCTGTAACATCTAAGGAGGGCGGGGTGGATTCCAAGGGGTGTTTGATTAGAGCGATCACGCTGGAGCGCACTTTGGGAGGTGGGTTAAACGCTTCTTTAGGCACTTCAAAACACAATTCCCGCCTAGCACATGTAAGCCCGGCAAGCACACTCAACGCGCTATAATCTCCATTCCCACAAGAGGCGCAAAATTTCAAGCCCACCTCTAGCTGAGTCATCACAACCAGCCCAACACAGAGACTATCTTTGAGCGCACGGGCGATAATGGGCGTGGCGATGTAATAGGGCAAGTTAGAGACCAAAAAATAGGGCTTGTCGCACAGAAAGCCCACACGGGGCAATTTGAGTCCTGCCAAGACATCGTATGTGCCATTTTCAACCCCTTTGCGTTCCATCACATCGCCTAGAACCAACTCCAAACGCGCCCAAGATTCAGGACTAAGCCTATTTTTTAAACCTTTGGCCAGTGCCCTGTCCACTTCGTAGGCGATCAAAGTCTTAGAGCCCAGCCTATCTAAAAGCCTAGTGGTGAGATCTCCCAAGCCAACCCCTATCTCCACCATCTGCACTTCATTAGCAAAGTGCTCGCAGGGGATGGATTGCAAGATCTGATTTAGATAAAAGGCATCGTGCAAGAAATGCTGCCCCAACAACGCCATGATTAACCTTACATTTGCTATTTATTCTAGCATGGGCTAGCTTAAACGCGTGGAAAATGGCTATAATGCAAAGTCTTTAAGGAGTAACCATGATCTTTAGCGATCAAGAATTGCAAAAACCTGTAGAAAAAGCTTTAGAAAAAGTGCGCCCGATGTTGCTTAGAGATGGGGGCGATGTGGTCTTGTTGGGAATCAAAGACGCGAAAGTCTATGTGTCTTTAGTGGGAGCATGTAAGGGCTGTGCTGCCAGTAGCAATACGCTTAAGTTTGGGATCGAGCGTTGTTTGCAAGAGGAGATCCACCCAGACATGCAGGTGGTGCATGTTTCCAAAGAGCAATACCAAAAACTCTTTCCTTGAGGTTGTCCCTTGAATAACGACCCTAAAAAACGCTCTTACACCACGCAGGGCTATAAGGCTTTTTTACAAAAGCAATATTTTAGAGCCCTGTTTTTATGCTCCCAAGCCTTGTTTTTAGACCCTTTAGATGCCAACGCCAAGATCGGCTTGCTACTAAGCGACATTGCCCTAGACTTCCCTAAAGAAGCGCATAGTTTTTACGAACTCTATCAAAATCTCTTACACTCCCAGCCACGGCGCTACAAAGCCAGCATTCAAGGGCAGATTTTAGAGCTCATTAACTCCTTTGATGAGAGTTTGAGCAAAATGGCGCAAGCCTTTGGGCATGAAAACCAACTCAAGGCAGAGAGTTTAGATGGGATTTTGTACGCCGACTTCAAGGCGATGTGCGCGGGCAAGGATTTTAAAGAAGTCTTTGAGAATTTGATGTTCAGCACCAAAGTGATCTTTGAGCGCAAAGAGGATTTTTACGAGTTTTTAGAAAATCTGGTGGATCATAAATTCTATGACATGTCCATTGCCTACATTGAAAACATGCGCGAACTACTTTGGTATGACCCGCGCGTGATGGCGTTGTTGCAAAAAGCCCTGCGCTTGGAAAAAGCCCAGCAGGATAAACATGATTGTTAGCAAGCGCGTTATTTTTAAGGATCAAATCTATGAAGCCCTAAGCGATGACACGCGAGAGATTGCAGAGGGGGTGCTGCTGGTTAAAACGCCCTCCAACGCGCGCTTTATCCCATCCAACATGCCTTGTTTGGAGGCGCAAGAATTAGGGCGTTATTTTGATTTAAAGATCCCCATCATTGGGATCACAGGCACTAATGGCAAAACCACTACTGCTACGCTCGTTGGCTTTTTACTGCAAGCTTTGGGGCACTCTTGCGCTTTGCTGGGCACGCGGGGCTTTTTTATCAAGGGCGCACAAGTTAAGCCTAAGGGGCTCACTACGCCTAGTCTGCTAGAACTCTATGGGGATATTGAGCGCGCTAGCTCAGAGGGGGTAGAGTATTTTGTGATGGAGGTAAGCTCGCATGCGATCGCTCAAGAACGCATTTTAGGTTTGGAGTTTGCTGCTAAGGTGCATACCAATATCACCAGCGATCACTTGGATTATCATGGGGATTTAGAGACTTACCGCGCGATCAAAAACCAGTTTTTGAGCGATGAGAGTTTGAAAATTATCAATTTAGACGACCCGCATGTGCGCTTTAACCCCACAAATGCCTATGGCTACGCCTGTGAGCGTAAAACCCATTTGAGCGTGAACGCTTACAGCTTACAGCCCGAAATTAGCGCGCATGTGGAATTTCATGCTGATCCTAGAGCGCGACGCAATCCTAATAGCTCTGCGGAGATGGGAATCGTGCATGCCCCTCTTATGGGCTTACATAATCTCTATAATCTCTTGGGAGCTCTGCTATGTGTGCGCGCACTCACTAAGCAACCCCTAGAGAGTCTTTGCCCCCTACTGGGTGATTTTCCCGGGGTGGAGGGGCGTATGGAGGTGGTGCACCAAAGCCCCCTAGTGGTGGTGGACTTTGCCCATACTGCCGATGGATTTGTGCAGATTTTTAACAGCTTTAAGGCGCAAAAGATCAAGGTGGTTTTTGGTGCGGGGGGCGATCGAGACAGGAGCAAACGCCCGCTGATGGGACAGGTAGCCACCACGCACGCGCTTAAAAGCTATATCACTTCGGACAACCCACGCACTGAAGATCCTTTAGCTATTATTAAGGATATTTTAAGTGGGATTGCCCCAGAGCTGCGCGCGCGCGCGATGGTGGAGCCCGATCGCAAAAAAGCCATTGAGTTAGCCCTAAGCGAATTACAAGACGATGAGGTGTTGCTCATTTTAGGCAAGGGAGATGAATGCGTGCAGATTGTGGGCGAGACGCATTTGCCCTTTGATGATCGCGCCCTAGTGCGTAATTTTTTTAAGGAGCAGGTATGAAGGATTTTTATCTCTGGTGTGATTTTATTGAGAGGGATTTTTTAGAGGGGGAGTTTCGCACGCTTATTCAAAGGGGGCAGATCGCAGGGGCGACCTCTAATCCCGCGCTCTTTACTCAAGCAATCACACGCTCTCAGGCTTATAAGGAGGCGATTAATGCCCTCAAGGGCGACACACCTAAAGTCCTTTATGAGGCCCTAGCTATTGAGGACATCCAGCGCGCTGCGGATTTACTTCTGCCTCTTTATAAGAAGAATAAGGCTACGGGATATATCAGCCTAGAGATCGATCCCTTTTTAGAGGGGGATGTGAGCGCATGCGTGCAGGAAGCAAAACGCCTACACCAAGCCCTCGCGCGCCCTAATGTGATGATCAAAATCCCAGCCACGCCTAGCGGATTAGAGGCGATGGCGCATTTGAGCGCGCACATGCCCATCAATGCGACCTTAGTCTTTTCCCCCACGCAGGCTAAAGAATGCACCCTAGCCTTGAAAAACGCCCAACACATGGGCGTGATTAGTGTCTTTGTCTCTAGGTTGGATGTGGCTCTGGATCGCTTTTTGGCACAAGCTCCCATCACTACAACCCAGCGCACCCAACTCGCCCACCAACTAGGCGCGGCTAATGCTTTAGAATGCTACCAACACATCCAAAATCTCAATCTCCCCCACCTCTACCCCCTCTTTGCAAGCACGGGGGTTAAAGAGCCCACTCTCCCCAAAGACTACTACATCCAAGCCCTCAAAATGCCCCATAGTATCAACACCGCCCCCCTAGAAGCACTCCGCGCCTACCACCAAGCCCCAAGCTCCGCCCCTAAAATCCTAGAGTTTGCCCCCCTCAAAGCCCAGCTAGAAGGTCTGGGCTTTGATCTCAACCAAACCTACGCGGAACTATTAAACGCGGGTTTAGCTAGCTTTCAAGAATCGTTCAAGACCCTCCTGAGCAGTCTTGAATAAAGTTCAAGCAGTCTTATAATCATTGGTCTTTTGAGCAATATGCTCTACCAATTGTTTGGAAGCGCGCATGATTTCTTGCATCGTGTGCGCGTTTTTCAAGGTGTCGCTCGCGCAACTCTGTACAGAGATCACCTTATTGATAATGTCTTGGGTGTCCTGCCCTAAGTCGATAAAGATGAGATTCACCCCTTTAATGCGCTCGATGAGCTTCTCTAAATACTCTATGGTTTGAATAGAGCCCTCTTTCACACCCATGCTCAAAACACTAGATTCTTCAATGCGCGCAGCTTGTTCATGCATTTTCTCTCCTACAGCGCCCACATTTTGCACAATACTAGAAATCGTGCCATTGACCTCCGTTAGGGCCTGCTGGGTGCGCGCGGCTAGACTACTTACTTCATCAGCCACCACCGCAAACCCGCGTCCCCGCTCGCCCGCACGCGCGGCTTCGATGGCTGCATTGAGCGCGAGTAAATTGGTTTGCTTGGCGATCTCATCGATGGTTTCTAAAATGCTTTGCGCATCATTAGCACTTTGGGTGAGTTTTTCAATTTGACCGATTAACTCCCGCTCACTGGCGACATTTTCGATAATGGCCCTGTGTAGAGTGCAGACACTATTTTTGCGATTTTCTAGCAAGGAAAGTGCTTCAACTAGCTCAGCTACCATGCCGTCTACAATGGAGGTAACATCTGCAAGACTGTGTGAGAGATGAACTCCTTCGTCCTTGATTTGCGTGATGGTCTGGGTGGTCTGTTGCATTTTATTCGTAGTATGGCACATCGCGTGCTCGAGTTGGAGAGCAGAAGAGTGGCTTTGTTTAGAGCAATCTTTGATGTCATTATTAAAGGCACAGACATGCTCTAAGAAGGTGTTGATACAATTGGCGCTCACACTGATCTCATCCTGTGCTTGCCCACTGATACAGATACGTGTTGTGAGGTCTTTTTTGCTGCTAGAAAAATTCTGCACCACCGCCGTTAAGGCTCTTAAACGACGGACAATCCACACATGGATTAGCATAAAGGTGATGGCAATGATGCCCAAAGTGCTAAAGAGTGCTATCCACAATAGCGTGTGGAAATTTTGATCGGCTAGATGGTAGGCGCGTTTCTCTGCCTCTTCCATGCTATCGTGAATATTATGAAGAGAGCTTATTGATACAAGAATCAGGTCGCTCACTGGATCATAATAGGCGTAACTTACATAGCCTCCTAGAGGACCCTTGGAATCCAAAATTTTGGAATGGCAGCGATGAACGCCTCCTTTGGGGTTATTTAGGGCGTTTTGGATGGATATTTTGAAGTAAAAACCCCCACACTCATCCTGTACATTCAAAACATTTTTCCCCACCAAATCCGGATGGATGTGATCGGCAAGCAATGTCCCCTCCTTGGTGAGGACTGAAACATAAGAGCGCCCCTTAATTTGATTAATGGTGTTCAAATAGTGCATACTCTCTTGGAGAGCTATTTCTTTGGTATGCCGAGCAAAAAATGTATGAACCCCTGCAACAATCAAGGAAATATCGTGCTCAATGCCTCGCTCGCGCTTGAGCAACGCATTGGCATCAAAAGTTTCAATGGTCTTCTTAAAACTTTGTTTCTCCATAGAACGACTCAGAAAAGTAAGAGTAAGACTCAAGGCACACAAAGATCCCAAAACAATCAAGGTGATCTTCCAACGCAAATTTAATGTCATCGCACATCCTTTGGCAGGAATATATATTATTATCATTATTATATAAATGCTGTATGTACACAAATATCACTTACAACTAGCTAACAAATAGATTGGTTAGACCTATTAGGTAACTCTTGACCCATGCCACTCCATAAATCCGCAAATCTACCTATCAGCGTAGTCGCACAAGAATACCTACAAAGGCACAATCTAGACCTCAAACTCTCCAGCCGGCATAGTACCAAGAGTCGTCTCAACACCATTTAAAGCTTTTCAATGCCCAATGCCTATCGCCCAGATCGATTTGTTAAGAACACCATCCGCCTTCAGCTATATTCAATGATGCACTGAATACAAGAAGTGCAGGCTACATCGCAATACTCGTTTAAACAACTTTGAGCGTGTGCAGCGCACTTTTTTCATTTACAAATAAAACCGACGTATGCAAGGGGATTGAGCCCATGTTGCTGGAGTTGCAAAAGGGGCGCATAGAGAAACGCGTTAATTTGTGAAAAGTCTAAAGCAATTTGTGTAGCTGTTTTGTTAAAAGAGCGCGCTTCTGGACTATCTGGCATGGATTCTTTGATGAACTCTAAGAGAGTGAGCGCGCTAAAGAGATACATCGCTCTTAGCATAGTATGTTCTTTGGGGGTGTTTGCCTTGAATTGCTTTAAGATGGGGATAGCCATACTTTGGGGTTGGTTGGAGTATTTGTTGTCTTTGGGAGCTTGGTTTTGTCAAAAAGGCGTGCAAAGAGGGAGGGTGTAGTATATGTCCATACAAAATGAAGCTTGTATCTCTTGAATAGGATTTGCTAGCATGGGTAGAAAGAGTAAGCCAATCCAAAGTAAAAAGGGCACAGATTTCCTTAAAATTTCATCTTTTGCAACGCCAAACAGATTGCATTATTAGACTTAAAAGTTTGGAGTTTATTCTGTGGATTTAGATATACACAAGGAGTATTCTCCACATTTAAAAGGCGTTGAGTTACCAAATAGTTTTTTAGATTGCGATAGAGATTGGCTGGAGGCTTTTTAAAGGCATCGAGGCAGGTTTGGTAGGATAAAGGGTCTAGGAGTGTACCTAGCAAGCACACGCCAGGTCTTTGCACAATGGCAGATAATTTTAAGGGTTTTTGGGGTGTTCTAGGCTGATCCACATCAAAGACTTGATCGATATAAAAGCCCCAATCTTGAATATCGCTCCAAGATCGGGATAACTGGTAAGCTAGGACCTGCTTTAAAGAAGTGTCTAGTTTGGGATCGTGGGGGGCGTATGTTTGCAATTTATTAGGCGCGCTCCACAATTCTGAGCTGAGTGTGTAAGCCACAAATTGAGCTTGGGGCACTTTTATCGTTTGCTTGCCTAAGTTCTTGAGTATATTGACTTTAAAGGCAAGCTCCATAACTAAATCATCTTGGGGTTTGGGCTTTTGGAGGAATAAGTGTTGCCAATCCTCTAAAACCTGCACACCCTGTTGTTGCAACGCCACTAGAGGCTGATAGATTTCTAGCAGGGACAAAAACAATTCCAAATTGGCTTGGGGGCTATTGAGGGCTTGGTATTTACCCGCCTTGTTTCTGGCTTTTGGCATAGAGCTATCAAGCAACTCTAAAAGCTGGGCTTGGCTTAAAGTTTTAAGGGTTTCATTAGGTTTTAAAGTCTTTAAAAGGGGCATTTCTTGGATGAAATTTTGGGCTAGAGCGCGGATTTCTTGGGCTTTTTGCTCTAAAGAGCTTTTTAAAGGCTCTTGCTCTAATCTCCGTGATCCGTGCCTAGAGCGCACATCACTAGAAATAGCGTAACTCTCCAACACCTTAGCCTGCAAAACCTCCATTTGTGAAAGCCATTTGGCAGGCGATGCGTGGATGAAGCCCACAAGCAATAAAGCCGCTAGCTTTAAGCGCATTTTAAACTCCTTTGCAAATTCTTATCGCTCAATACACTGTATTTTTTATTTTATGTATTTTTCTAGTCTTTTGGTTCTAGCATAGCTAACTAGAACAATGGAGTGTGCGGACCAAAGAAAACCCATGCGACAAAGCCCATGCCTCCTATTAAAATCACCCCATTAAGCCCGGCGCTCGCCAAACAAGCCCACTTCCACACCTTGCTAGGTTTTGTGTCATCATAAACCCCATAAATTGTCCAAAAGGAGAACAAACCACAAAGGAGTACGCTCAAAAGCGCTAAAATCTCATGCCCCGAATGCAATAATATGCTCCCCACTCTAGCGCATAAAAAAGGCGTTAAAAAGGGTGTGATGAAAAGCAAAAGCCCTAAATAAAACCGCCCTATGCGCTTGATCCACTTCGTTGTATAACGCTCCAAACTCAACCTACGCTCCAAACTCAACCTATCATACACAAACAAAATGATGAGGGATATCAACACTAACCCCAAGAACAAGAAAAAAATTTTCAACATTTATCCTTACTAGGGCACAGAACGCAAGCCTTAAGTAAATAAGGGATACCACAGCACCACAGCTAGAGCATTAAAAACCCCGCTAATGACACAACGCCACGCCCAAACTTCGCTAGGCGCATGGCGCCTGTAAAAAAGGGCATGAGCACTAACAACAGACCTAAGAAAATTTTTTTCAACACGCTACACAACACACTACAACCCTCTAAGCCTAGCGATCTCATCGCGTAGTCTTGCCGCCTCTTCAAAGTCCAACACCTTAGCGCGTTGTTGCATTTGCGCCCTTAAAGTTTTGATTAAGCGATCCTTTTCACTCTTAGGCATTTTTTCTAGGGCTTTGGAGCGTTTGGGCTTGGCAGGCAGGCTATCGATCAACTCTTCTTCAACATGCCTTTGCACACTCTTAGGCTCAATGCCATGTTCTAAGTTAAAGGCTTTTTGTTTAGCCCGTCTCTCATCGCTAATTTGCATCGCTTTTTGCATGCTTGCTGTGATTTTATCGGCATAAAAAAGCACCTTGCCACGCACATGCCGTGCGGCGCGCCCCATCGTTTGAATCAAGCTGGTTTCACTGCGTAAAAACCCCTCTTTATCCGCGTCCAAGATCGCCACTAAGGACACTTCAGGCAAATCTAGCCCCTCGCGCAACAAGTTGATCCCAATGAGCACATCAAAAACCCCTAATCTAAGCTCTCTAATTAAGTGGTTACGCTCGATCGCATCAATATCGCTATGCAGATACTGCACCCTCAAGCCCCATTCTAAATAGTGCTTGCATAATTCCTCCGCCATGCGCTTAGTCAAGGTGGTAACCAGCACGCGCTCATGTCTGCTCACCACCTCTTTAATGCTCTCAAATAAATCCCGCACTTGGTTAGCCACGGGGCGCACCTCATACTCAGGGTCTAGTAACCCGGTGGGGCGGATAATCTGTTCAGCAATATGCCCTTGTGAGAGTTCTAACTCTAGGGGGTTGGGGGTAGCTGAGACAAAGAGAAAATGGGGGGGTTTGGTGATAAACTCTTCATATTTAAGCGGGCGATTATCCAGCGCGCAGGGCAATCTAAAGCCATAATCTACCAAGACTTGCTTACGGCTCAAATCCCCGGCATACATGCCCTTAAATTGGGGCAAACTCACATGCGACTCGTCGACTATCACCAGAAAGGGGCGTTGCTTTTGGGCGAAGTAATCCATCAAAGTATAGGGAGTCTCCCCTTCTTGTTTGCCCGTGAAGTGGCGCGCATAATTTTCAATGCCCTTACAAATGCCCGTGGCACTAATCATCTCTAAGTCAAATTCGGTGCGGGTTTTGAGGCGCTCATACTCTAGGGGCTTTTGGGCTTGTTTGAAAAAGCTTAGACGAGCTTGTAATTCTTGCTCAATGTCTTTAATGGCTTGTTGCAAACGCTCCGGACCCACAATAAAGGCATTTGCCGCATAGAGGGGGTAAGAGTCTAGTTGCTTTAAGGGAGTGTTCTCCAGCGCGTCCATGCTAGTGATGCGCTCGATCTCATCGCCAAAAAACTCTATGCGGATAAAGTTTTCATCATTATAAGCGGGGAAAATATCCACACACTCCCCCACTACCCTAAATTTACCCCGCTCTAAGATGTCTTGGCGCGCATAACCCATTTCTACCAACTTGAGCAAGAATTGCTTATAAGGGCGCACTTGCCCCACTTGGATTTTTTCTAGCATGCTCAAATACTCAGCAGGGTTGCCCAGCCCATAATTAGCCGACACGCTAGCGACCACAATCACATCATCATAGCTTAATAGCGAAGTTACCGCGCTCAAGCGCAGGCGTTCTAAATCTTCATTGATTGAGCTATCCTTTTCTATGAAAAGATCGCGTCTGGGGATATAAGACTCGGGCTGGTAATAATCAAAGTGGGAGATAAAGTATTCCACATGGTTTTTGGGGAAAAAGCCTTTGAACTCGCTGTAAAGTTGGGCGCAGAGGGTTTTATTATGACTCATGATCAAGGTAGGCATTTGCAAGCGCGCGATCAAATTAGCCATGCTAAAGGTCTTGCCAGAGCCCGTAACCCCGATTAAAGTTTGGTAACGCGCCCCTTGCTTTACCCCCTCACTTAAGGTTTGCACGACTTTTTCTTGCTCCAAACTCATGGCATAGGGGGCGTGTAGGTTGAATAAATTCATGTTGACTCTTTGTGGTTTTTAGAGATCATAGCGTAAAAGCAGGATTTGCAACATGCTTTCTATTATTTTTTATTATTATAATATGATTAAATAGTATTACTAAAATTTGAAAAGAGGGACAAAGAAGACCTGAGAGAGTCTTTGGAGAGACTTATTGATTTTCCCGACTGAATTTTTGTATAGGTGTATGGGCGTGTGTGGCTTGCACCTCAGTTCAATAGCAAGGCGTTTCTGCTACAGCTTGAGATTAGTTGTTAGGAGTTGCGACTACGATGGTGACAAAAACAAGCAAATAATGTGCAAGTGGCTAGTTAGCGTTTTTGTGGTATAAAGAAGGGTTAAACATGGGAAAGGTTTTCTATGAAACAAGTGCACCCGCTTACCCTTAAACTCAGTCATGCGGTGGCCAAACGCATTAAGGCCAACCAATCCCAGCGCGCTCAACTTTACGCCTTTAGCCCCCGTGTCTTTGAACCCCCCAGGCCCAATCCCCCCAAACGCCCCTTGGTGATCCCCCAACACCCGCCGCCCACCCAAGGGCCCTCTTAAGCGCGAGCCATACTATCGGGTTCTCTT
>NZ_FZMA01000059.1:0-9938 GCF_900197775.1 Helicobacter salomonis | reverse complement strand
CCCCCACCCCTTCAGCCACTCTTAAGCTTTCCAGCTATATAATGCGCTTTTGCCTAAGCAAATGTGAATGGCTTGAGGGCTTTTTCTTGAAGCGTGTTTTTGAGGTTTTGCCTAAGAGGTGCGTTTTTGGAGTGTGTCGCTGGAAAGTCTTTGCTTAGTGTTTTTTGACTTTTCATTGTCAATAGCCTATGTAAAGGTAAAAACTACAAAGCCAAAGAATTATACTCAATAAGGCGGTAGAAATCTTATCAAGGCAGTTTAGCGGATATGCTAACTGAAACAAACAAGATGTTAAGAGTAGATGGTGGATGCCTTGGGTAGTAGAGGCGATGAAGGACGTACTAGACTGCGATAAGCTGCGTGGAGCTGTCAAGAAGCGTTGAGGCGCAGATGTCCGAATGGGGCAACCCAACTTACAGCAATGTAAGTTACTCTATTTAGAGAGCGAACCTAGCGAAGTGAAACATCTCAGTAGCTAGAGGAAAAGAAATCAACGAGATTCCCTGAGTAGTGGCGAGCGAAAGGGGAAAAGGGCAAACCGGGTGCTTGCACTCGGGGTTGAGGACGACAACATTCAAGGGGTTTGTCTAGCAGAGTTACCTGGAAAGGTAAGCCATAGAAGGTGATAGCCCTGTATGCGAAAGATACACCCTAGATAGTCGGATCCAGAGTAGGCCAGGACACGGGAAATCCGGGCTGAAGCCGGGGAGACCACTCTCCAACCCTAAATACTACTACTACACCGATAGCGCACAAGTACCGTGAGGGAAAGGTGAAAAGAACCGTGGGTAACGGAGTGAAATAGAACCTGAAACCATCTACTTACAATCATTCAGAGCCCTATGATTTATCAGGGTGATGGACTGCCTTTTGCATAATGATCCTGCGAGTTGTGGTGTCTGGCAAGGTTAAGTGAAAACGAGCCGTAGCGAAAGCGAGTCTGAATAGGGCGCTTTAGTCAGACGCTGCAGACCCGAAGCCAAGTGATCTATCCATGGCCAAGTTGAAACGAGTGTAACAGCTTGTGGAGGACTGAACCCGTGCCCATTGAAACGGGCTGGGATGAGCTGTGGATAGGGGTGAAAGGCCAAACAAACTTGGTGATAGCTGGTTCTCTTCGAAATATATTTAGGTATAGCCTCAAGTCATAACAAGAGGGGGTAGAGCTCTGATTGGGCTAGGGCTGCTCGCCGCAGTACCAAACCCTGTCAAACTGCGAATACCTTTTGTTGTATCTTGGGAGTCAGGCGGTGGGTGATAAAATCAATCGTCAAGAGGGAAACAACCCAGACTACCAACTAAGGTCCCCAAGTTCTATTCTGAGTGGAAAAAGATGTGTGGTTACTCAAACAACCAGGAGGTTGGCTTAGAAGCAGCCATCCTTTAAAGAAAGCGTAACAGCTCACTGGTCTAGTGATCATGCGCTGAAAATATAACGGGGCTAAGATAGACACCGAAGTTGTAGATTGCCCTTTGGGGCAGTGGTAGAAGAGCGTTCTGTGCAGCGTTGAAGGCATACCGGTAAGGAGTGTTGGAGCGCACAGAAGTGAGCATGCAGGAATGAGTAGCGATAAGATGCGTAAGAATCGTATCCGCCGTAAATCTAAGGTTTCCTACGCGATGTTCGTCATCGTAGGGTTAGTCGGGTCCTAAGCCAAGTCCGAAAGGGGTAGGCGATGGGAAATAGGTTAATATTCCTATACCAATTAGGGTGTGCGATGGGAGGACGCATAAAGTTAGGTGAGCCAACGGATGGAAGTGTTGGTCTAAGAGCGTAGATTGGGAGATAAGGCAAATCCGCTCCTGTATTCGAAACTTGAACAGGCTCTTTGAGGTCTTCGGATCAAGAAGAGAATCACTGATACTATCGTGCCAAGAAAAGTCTCTAAGTTTAGCCCTAATTGTCCGTACCGCAAACCGACACAGGTAGATGAGATGAGTATTCTAAGGCGCGTGGAAGAACTCTCTTTAAGGAACTCTGCAAACTAGCACCGTAAGTTCGCGATAAGGTGTGCCTACGCAAGTAGGTCTCAGCAAAGAGTCCCTCCCGACTGTTTACCAAAAACACAGCACTTTGCCAACTCGTAAGAGGAAGTATAAGGTGTGACGCCTGCCCGGTGCTCGAAGGTTAAGAGGATGGGTTAGCTCGCAAGAGCGAAGCTTTGAATTGAAGCCCGAGTAAACGGCGGCCGTAACTATAACGGTCCTAAGGTAGCGAAATTCCTTGTCGGTTAAATACCGACCTGCATGAATGGCGTAACGAGATGGGAGCTGTCTCAAAGAGAGATCCAGTGAAATTGTAGTGGAGGTGAAAATTCCTCCTACCCGCAGCAAGACGGAAAGACCCCGTGGACCTTTACTACAGCTTAGCACTGCTAATGGGAATGCCATGCGCAGGATAGGTGGGAGGCGCTGAAGCAGATACTTTGGTGTCTGTGGAGCCATCCTTGAGATACCACCCTTGGCGTTTTTGTTAGCTAACTGGCTTATGTTATCCATAAGCAGGACAATGCTTGGTGGGTAGTTTGACTGGGGCGGTCGCCTCCTAAAAAGTAACGGAGGCTTACAAAGGTTAGCTCATGGCGGTTGGAAATCGCCAGTTGAGTGTAATGGCACAAGCTAGCTTAACTGCAAGAGAGACAACTCAAGCAGAGACGAAAGTCGGTCATAGTGATCCGGTGGTTCTCGTGTGGGAGAGCCATCGCTCAAAGGATAAAAGGTACCCCGGGGATAACAGGCTGATCTCCCCCAAGAGCTCACATCGACGGGGAGGTTTGGCACCTCGATGTCGGCTCATCGCATCCTGGGGCTGGAGCAGGTCCCAAGGGTATGGCTGTTCGCCATTTAAAGCGGTACGCGAGCTGGGTTCAGAACGTCGTGAGACAGTTCGGTCCCTATCTGCTGTGGGCGTAGGAAAGCTGAGGAGAGCTGTCCCTAGTACGAGAG
This sequence comes from Helicobacter salomonis, assembly GCF_900197775.1. NCBI lineage: Bacteria > Pseudomonadati > Campylobacterota > Epsilonproteobacteria > Campylobacterales > Helicobacteraceae > Helicobacter > Helicobacter salomonis. The sequence continues at coordinate 6,992 of NZ_FZMA01000059.1, read as the reverse complement.
GACCGGGATGGACATGCCACTGGTGCACCAGTTGTTCTGCCAAGAGCACCGCTGGGTAGCTACGCATGGTTGTGATAAGAGCTGAAAGCATCTAAGCTCGAAGCCAACTCCAAGATAAGCTTTCCCTGAAGCTCGCATGAAGACTACATGTTTGATAGGGTGGGTGTGTAAGTGCAGTAATGCATTTAGCTAACCACTACTAATAGAGCGTTTGGCTTGTTTGGTTGATAAGGTATCACCGCCTTGTTGAGTGTAATCAAAGCTTTGTAGGAACTGGAGCGTAGGTTATTGACAAAAGCGAAGCTTTTTAAGCCTTTTGTTGCTTTTTTAAAGCAAGAATGCTACTCTAGCGTTTTTGGTTTAAGTTTGCGCCTTTGGCTTGCTTGTAGCAATCCTTTAGCTACAAGCTCAAGGCTTTAGTCAGTCACAAAGCTTTTCAAAAAGCTTTGTAAAAGCTTTGCTTTCCCCGTGTCCCTAGTGGAGAGGAAATACCCAGCCCCATCCCGAACCTGGAAGTCAAGCTCTCTAACGCCGATGATACTGCCCTTTGCAAGGGTGGGAAAGTAGGGTGATGCGGGGATGATCTCCTATCATATTTTTCTAAAATAAGTGGTCTCCATGAAAAGAATTATCATTAACGTGCACCCTTTGATGGGGAAATGGACGGGCGTTGAAGTGTATATTTTGGCTTTGATCCAAACTTTAGAAAAGCATTTTGCGCACCAAGAAGTAGAAATCGTGCTATTTGCCTACGATAAACTTTATTCTAGTCTTGAGGAATTATTGAAATCCCGTTCTCTCTCTCTCTCTCTCTCTCTGATAATCCACAACCACTAAAACCACACCCTAAAACTTTTCTCCAACGCCTTAAAAACATCACCCCAAGTAAAATCTATCGTTATTTTAAAACCAAAACAGGACACTTTTTAGCACATTGCACCACCTTTGGCTTGCTCGGAGATTTTATTTTGTTCGTCAAATACCGCTTTTTGTGGAATCGTAACAAGACTTTAAGGGGCAAATCCTTTGACCTATGCATTGAGGCAGGGTGGCCTATCTACTACATCCATCCCGTTAATGCCAAGAAAACCTTAGTTTGTATCCATGATTTGCCCCTGTGTGATCCTCAAAGTTGGTTTCTATCAAAAGAAAGCATAGCCCTTTGGAAGCACTACATTTATCCTAAAATGGCGATTTGCACGCAAGCCATTTGTTTTTGTGAATATGTCAAATCTGATATTCTCAAAACTTTTCACTTTTCCTCTGAGTGTGTGCATGTGATTTATCACGGGTTACGCACATACCGCGTTGAAGCTTGTGAGAGTTTGCCCCCCAACTTAGGGGAGTTTATTTTAGCAGTCGGGCAAGCCAAGCGCAAAAATATTTTGCGCTTAATTGAAGCCTTTAAACTTTTGCCCCAAGAGTTACAAGGGCGTTTTAAAATCGTTTTAACAGGCACACACAACGATTTAAGCGAGTCTGAAAGATGGTATAGCCAACAAGACTTTATCGTCAACTTGGGCTATGTGTCCGATGCCCTGTTGCAAACTCTATACGCCAACGCCCGCTTGTTGTGGTGGGGAAGTTTGGCCGAGGGCTTTGGTTTGCCAATGGTGGAGGCGATGCGCGCCTCTTGTGTCATCTTGGCTAGCAATGTGTCTTGTATGCCTGAGATTTTGGGCGATGCGGGGATTTATTGTAACCCCTACAATGCGAAAGACATCTCTAAACAGCTAGAAATCGCCCTAACTGATGAGAGTTTGCGCCAAGAGTGTATCCAAAAGGGTTTAGAGCGTGCTAAACTTTTTGACTTTAATGAGAGCATGCAAAAGCATTTAGAGATCATAGAGCAGATGTTGTAAGGAGGAGGAATAGCTGGTAAGATAAGGCGCGCTCTTACAAGGTGAAAAAGGTAGGTGATGCGGGAGAGTTTTTGGTAATTCACTTGCTCCTGCTTGTTTAATTTTAGTTAGATTTTTTTCTTCATCTTCCTTCGTCCGCGATGACTTTTTCGTTTCTTCTATAAAAATTGTTTTTGGCTTTTTAAAACTTGACTTTCTATCCTTCAAAATTTTTTAAGTTCTTATGCGCGACAATCCTTAATCCTTAAAATTACGGGTTTTGGAGGACTGAAGGTTGGGGGTGGGTATATAGATATAAAAATTAGGAGGTTTTGATGTTTATAGATGTTTCAAATGTCCCTTTTCAAGAGTTTTGGCACATGCAAATCCACCAGCAACACATGCAAGTAAAATGGGAGGTGGTAGATGTGCGTCAAATTTTAGAAAAATATAGCTTCATTGGTCTAGCGGATTGGAAAGAGGGAGAGGAGCAAATTAGAAATTTCTTAGAGGTGATGCGGGTAAATGACATTGTAGCGATTAAACATGGGCGAGCACTTGTTGCGCTAACACAGGTCATTGGTGGGGCATACGACATTAGAAAAGATAGAAGTTTGTGTATCACAGAAAAACCAGACCCTTCAGTAGATTGGATGCATTACAGGCGACCCGTTAAGATTTTAGATTGGGCAAGTGAGGGGCAGACAATCCCACAGGGCAGAGGCACTTTAAACAAATGCATAAGCCCGGGGGCAGAAACCTCACAGATCATCATGGGGTGGTATGAAAAGGTGAGAGAGGCCTTGAAAGCTAAAGGCGAGAGGGTTATTTTAGTTTAAAAAATCTCCCTTGTTATCCTCTTGCAAGGGCGGGCAAGGCGAGGGGTTGCACAGATTCTTAAACTTGTAGCACCCCTTGTGTTAAAATGCCCCTTTGCAAACTCTTAAAGGTAGCCCATGCCCAAACAATATCTTTACATCGTCCAATCCAGCCTAGAGCCCAGCAAGTGTAAAATTGGCATCACCAATGACCTAGCCAGACGGCTTAAAGAATACAACAATATCACAGGCACCTCACAAGAGCACACCTACAGCTACCTTTTCACCTGTGAAGTCTCTAACATGCGCCAAATCGAGCAGGACTTTAAAAATGCTTTTGCCCATTTAAGGGAGGTGCAAACCCGTGAGATTTATTTTTACAACCCAAGTTTGTTTGAAACTTATTTAAGTTTCATCAAAGCCCATCCCTTATTTGTAGCCCAAATCAACATCAAACCCCCCAAGCCAAAAAAAGAGCCCAAGCCCTTAGTCACGCCCAGCATGATTGATCGGGGCGTTACTAGAAAGACCCTACTAGACAAAGCCAGAGAAGTTAAAGATGATGAGTTTTATACAAGGTATGAGGATGTGGAAAAAGAGCTATCCTGCTACCCTCTAAAAATATGGCAAGACAAGGTCGTGTTTTGTAACTGCGATGATGCGATCGGAGAGAATAGAGATTATACCGACTCCAGTGCCTTTGCCCTGTATTTCTTAAAGCACTTTTTCAGGCTCAAGCTGAAAAAACTCATCTGCACGCATTATGGCAGTAAGCGGGATTTATTCCATGCGGGCAAAAAGGGCTATATTTTTACCAAAGAGGGGGCGAGTGAGATCAAGCACACCCCGCCAAATTATAATGGCGGCTTTGAAGAGACGGAGTCCTTAAGAATTTTGAATGAAGAAGCCGACATTGTCTGCACCAACCCGCCCTTTTCGCGCGCCATAAAATATTGGCAAATCCTCATTCAAAGCAAAAAGAAATTCATCATCCTCTCCAATATCACAAATTGCGTCAATACCGCCTTTATCCCTTACTTTGCCAAAAAGAAGGCATGGGCGGGCTTTCATAGTGTGGATTGGTTTTTAACTCCTAAGCGCCAAGTAGTGCGTGCTGCTGCGCATTTTTTCACCAATTTTCCTATCAAAAATAGAGCTAATATTGCACGGCTAAGACTTATGCTCCTAGAGCAAATCCCAGATAGCTATAAAAGATTTGATGATGGCGGGGTGTTGCTTGTGGATAATAACTATATCCCTAGCGATTATGATGCGCCTTTTGCCGTGTCTGCACGCCAAATTTTAAATGGTGTGCTGGAGTGTGGGTTTAAAATTGTCAAACTATCAAAATATGTCCCTTATATTGAGGGCAAGGAAAAATTTGCAAGGGTTTTGATCTGCAGGACTAAAGCAAAGTGAGACTAAAATGCAGGGGTATGGGGGTGGAGGTGGGAGACAATTCTTAGACTTGATTTTATATGTCCTTATGCCACTCTATTTTTTGGATACTTCACAGCAACAGGTTGGGTTTAGCGCTTTTTTGCATTAAAAGCGGCAACGACCCGCTGTTCTTGTCCCCCTATTCTTGTAGTGTAATAAGCCTCAAAGATGATGTGATGGAGCTCATCTAAATCAGATACTTCGCAAATTATGAGTTTTCCACCTTTAAGTATTGGAGACTTATATTGCTTGGCATATACGAAATAATCATCCCGCTTACTTAGATTTCTATCATCTTTGAATATTTCCAAGTGCCCCTTTTGAAGCAAAAATTCTATTCTAACGAGTTTTGCTTTTGGCATAGCAGATGTAATTTCATTCGGATCTAAGTTTAAACGCAAATACGAGTAATTAGAGTCCCTGATGTCTTTGAGCCCTTGTTTAATTTCTCGAACCTTATCTTCAAAAAAGTAGGGCAACACACGCTCCACATCCTCAATTTGTCTAAAATAAAGCTTCCCTGTTGCCTGATTCCAATAAACATCTGTGCGATTTTGGATTAGAATAATTGGCTTGTCGTCAATATGTGCCATGCCATTGGTATTGAAAAAAGAGATGGAATTTTTCTTAATAATAGAACCCTGCTTGATCGTTTGAAAATATAATTTGAGGTTATTTTCTTCTTTTACGCGGACAAATAACACCTTAGATTCGTTCCTCTTATTTTCTTTATTTTTTTCTAAAATATCCTTGCTAACAGCATTGATACTAGATGTTTCGCCAGATATCACAAGCCTGTAATCTTTGAGAGCCTCAAGAGGGGCTTGCATAGAAAACACCTCTCCTTTTTGTAGATTTCTCCCATGCCCTTTGATATAATCCACCTCTTGGCGATTCTCATATGCCTTAAAATTCCATATTCCCTTCAAAGACTGATCGCTCACACAATAGATTTTCCCCCGTATCTGAACATAGAGCATGCTTATTCCTTTTCCTTATCTAAAAAAACGAAATCATTGAGTCTAATGAGCTTTGGATATTGCTTTTCTATTTTGAGCTTTCTTTTTGAGATCAAAAACACCTTATATTTTGCGTACATGTGGGAATCACTGGTGATTTGGCTAGGATCGATAGCAACCTCGTAAAAATGGTACCCAAAAAACAAAAGGTAGGGATTAAAATAGGAAAACTTCCCTTTGAGAATTAAAAGATAAATGATGATAAACACCACCGCAAACATGAACCAATTTTCAAGACTGACCGCAATTACAAAATAGGCAATATAAACAGGAATATATTTAGGCTCGGCCACTTCTACCATCTCCACAGCGCGCATTTCATCGGAGGGTGCAATATGCTTTTCAACAAAACATATGTACAGGCGAGACAACAAAGCACAGACTAACCCCCCTAGCAAAACAAAAGCGAGTTCTAAGAGCGTAAAAGTCGCATTGTGCAAGCAAAAAATGATTCCTGCAGGCGTGAGTGCCATAAGCACATAGACAAAGTAAAATAAGGGTAAAAATACCCTCACGCTTTCATACCCTCAACCATGTAAAATATACTGACATATTCTAATATGTGGAGATTAAAGCGCGCACAAAAAACCCAAAAACTAAAGAGAGGGATCGCCAAAGCAGAGACTAGAAAAAGCATGGGGTTATACAAAAACGCGCTAAAATCCCTCCCATGTTCAATCAAAATATCCTTTTTTTATTCTTAGGACAAGGTTTTAGTGGAGCGGTGGTGTCGCTTTTGACCTTTAGTAGTGCGCTCGCGGGGCAGTGGCTTTTAGGGCACACCACTCTAGCCACTCTACCCATTTCGACTACCCTCTGTGGGGCGTTTGTGGCAGTGTTGTTTGCCGCTTCAATCTTTCAAAGATGGGGGAGAAAAAGAGCCTTTGTAGGCGCGTCTTTGCTCGGCGTGATGGGTGGTAGCTTAGCTATTATAGCCTTGTTTGCCAAAAGCTTTCTGCTCTTTTGTTTAGCGACTTTTTTACTAGGCTTTTTCACAGCTCTCAACCAGTTTTATCGCTTTTTGGCAATAGAAGCCATTGATGCAACGCATCAAAACACCCAAAATAGAGCCACTGCTCTTGTAGTGAGTGGTGGGGTTTTAGGAGGCATTTTAGGACCGCATTTAGGCAATGTGGGGATACATCTCTTTAGTGTGCCCTTTGTGGGTTCTTTTGGGTTTGTGGGTTTACTTTGCGCGCTCAATATGGCATTTAGCTTTTTTCTAAAATTAAAACCCTTTAGTGCCAAAGAAAGTCCCAAAGTGCCCATGAAGACCCTCCTCAAAGAACCTCATTTTCTCTTAGCTACCTGTGCGTGTGCGCTAGGCTTTGGCTTAATGACTTTGGTGATGAACGCTACCCCGCTAGCCATGCGTGCTTCTCATTTTAGCCATACTCAAACTAAAAGCGTGTTAGTCGCGCATTTTATTGCCATGTATGCGCCTAGTTTGTTTTTAGCTTTTGTTAGCAAAAGCTTAAGCCCTACATACTTAATCGTGTTGGGCATATTGTGCTATGTGGGAGCTAGCGTCATTGCTCTCTGTAGTGCAAACTTGTTAGCCTTTTGGGCATGCTTGGTGTTAGCAGGAGTAGGTTGGGCACTCAGTTTTAATGGAGGCACTTTTATGCTCAATGCCACTAAATCCGATCACAAACTGCGCCTACAAGGGCTAAATAGCATGTTTGTCTTTGGGGTAAATTTACTAGCTAGCTCTGCTGTAGGTCTGATTTTAGCGTGTGGAGGTTGGGAGATGTTGCATGCCGCAGTGCTAGCCTTAATAGGTTTGTTTGGAGTGGTTTACACATACGTTAAATGCGTCTAATATAACGAGCAACTACAGTTGCTCATAGATGTAAGATATTCTTATTGATGTA
>NZ_FZMA01000060.1:0-11146 GCF_900197775.1 Helicobacter salomonis | reverse complement strand
GGCTGGGGGTAGAGGGGTGGTTTTGGGCGCGGCCGTGGAGGGCTTCATCGCTCCCTGGGTGTGTTTAGTGGGGTCTAAGGAACGCCCCCGTTTTAGCACCAAGAGGTTACTAGGATTAATCTTAACTAATTTGGGTTTTTTGAAAAACTCACGGCTATAGTCCACCAACCACCAGACCAGCAGGTGAATCAGGCAGGAGAGGAGTAAAGAGATGTAAAAATTTCTGGTTGAACGGCTACCAGCCAGCTCTCTATCTAGGGTCAGAGGATTTGGTCTGCGACGCAGGGAGTCCCTAGACATATGAGCCTTTCAACTTAGAATGTCTTAGGCGCTCCTTAGTTTCTTCCATGAGATCCTCTTTGAGACGGTTCGAATCCTTCTTGAGCGAGAAATCCAAGGTAATCTTGTCCAACACCACGCTTTGATTAGCGTTGAGCAAGATCAAATAAAGCTGGTTGCGCACCTCCACGGTTACAAGTTTATGAGTCGCATCCAGGGGTTTGATGAAAGTAACACTGGGCTCTAAACCCACTTTAGGAAATAAAAATTGCTGTGTGTTGCGTCGCTTGAGCCACCATAGCAGTAGGAGTAAAACACCTAAGACAAGGCAAACTTTCCATGCATAGTCCCATAGTAATAAGTCTTCTGTCTTTTTAGGAGCAGGAGGAGAATTGGTTGAAACAGAAGACGCAGTCGCTTGGGGTGCGGGGGGTGTAGAGAGAGAATCGAGCGTCTTTAAGAGAGGAAAAAATTCTAAACGCAAGTAGGTTTTATCAACAGAAAGTTTCGCGCGTACATCGATGAGCAAGGAGCTCTTAGGCACAACAAATAGGGTGTCATTGCGTTGGTAAATCTCTAGGGATTGGAGGGGGCCACTTTGAAAGCGCTCTGCCTTAGGAGAAAAGGGGGCGATGTTTTGAAGTGTGATGGTTTGATTGGGGGCAATCTGGGGGGTCTGCTTCAAGGGGCTTTTAAAGAGTAAGTCTAAGGCAACGCCAGAGACACCTTGCTTACTTTCAAGAGGGACTGCTTGGAAGTGTTCCAAAGAGTTTTGCGCACAGCAGAGGGTGCACAAGACTATTATCAACAGGCATGCAAACCATCTAAAATTAGGCAACCACATTCTAGTAGAGCTACATGTCCTTGGCAATGTAGTAAACGATGGCGTTGGAATCGAGCACCTCATTGAGGCGAATCGCAAGATTTTTTTCATACACCATCACTTCACCTTTACCGATCACGCGTCCATTCACAAACACATCCACACTCTCACCCGCGGGCTTTTGCAGATCAATCACAGAACCGCGCTCGAAGCGTAAAACCTCCCCTAGAGGAATAGAAGTTGCGCCTAAGTCAGCCATGAAAGTTACTTCCATATCCAGCAGGCCCTTATAATCTTCTATGAGTTCTTCTAAGTAGGTCGTGAGCTCAATTTCCCTGGGGTTGAGAATAGGTTGCTTCTTGATCTTAGGATTGATAGGTGTGAGTGCACTGAGGGCTGGATTGGTTTGGATATTGACACCTTGAACATCTTTGCCTGTTTGTGAATCCATCGCTCTTCTCTTTTTATAATGAGCTGCATTATACTAGATTTTATTGGATTTAACTTTATAGCTCAATATTTTTATTTTCGCAAATATCTGCCAAAAAGCACACGGCGCACCGAGGTTTGCGTGCTTTACAAAGGGTGCGTCCCAGAAAGATAAAGGCATGGTGTAGCTGGGCTAAATCCTCTTGGAAAAGCGCACTGATCTCTTGTTCAGTTTGTAGGGGAGTCTTTGCGTTACTAAGCCCTAGGCGGTGGGTTACTCTGAAGACATGGGTGTCCACGGCTAAATAGTTTTGCTCAAAAAAGACGGAGAGCACTACATTTGCGCTTTTCTGCCCTACTCCGGGGAGGCTTTTAAGTTCTGCCTGAGTGCTGGGAATCTCACCATGAAAGCGTTGGCACACCATTTGAGCCATATTAATTAGGTGTTTAGCTTTGTTATTCGGGTAGGAGATACTCTGGATATACCCTTTGAGCGTCTCCAGGGAGGCGCTGGCTAAACTCTGCAATGTTGGGTAGGCTGCAAAAAGGGCTGGGGTGATCATATTGACGCGTTTGTCAGTGCACTGGGCGGAGAGAATCACGGCTACTAGCAATTCGTAAACATTGGAGTAGTTTAGCTCTGTGGTAGGATTTTCAAAGTGCGCCAAGAGGCGCGCCTTGATCTCCTGGGCTCTAGTCTGTAGAGTCACAGGGGGCCACAGTTAGTAATTCTGCTTCGTGGGAACGCAGGGCTACCTGCGCTTGGTTAATGGCAATGCTAAAAGTTGCGCGGCGCAGTGAACATTGCAGGAGGGTGAATTCCACTCCGGGATGAATCCCAAAGGAAAGGAGGCGATCTTTGAGCGACGAGTCGCAACCTTTGATTTCAAGGATTGTGTAGCGTTGGTCTTTCTGGCAATCGAGCAGAGTCATCGGTAGCAAGTCCTTTCTTAATTTCTTCGACAATGATGTCTATGGGGGTAAAAATACGCCTTAAAATCTTAAAAGGAGCTTGTGCGATGTCTTTGGCTAGTGTAACTTTGACGGAAGGGTCGTTGAGAGTCTTGCCCACCTGTACATGGGTAGAGATTTTGCCCTTATTGCCCAAAATTAGGTAGTTTAGAATGGGAATCTTATTGATGACATTGCTAAAACCTTTGATTGTAGAAATATCCAAGGACAAATCAATCTTCTTTTTTCCAGACATTTCGATAATGCCATTGCCATCTATATCTAGGGTAGTGCCTGTAAGTTGGATGTGTTCCAGCCCTAGATATTCAGAACTCAAGCCAAAAACTACCCTCCCTTTGGCAATTTCATAACCATGCGCACCTAGGCGAGGGTTTCTAAAGACAATTAAGGAGGGAATGGTATTAATGATATTGACGATGTTTTGCAGAACTTTGAAATTTTTAATGCTGGTGTTTTGCATGCGCAATTCTCCATTGAAGACCTGATCGCGATAAACTCCCGTCAAGCTATAAAGCCCACCCCCTACTAAGTTTTGCGCCAGCACACTCTGGAGTGCTAGATTGAGATAATCCCCGCTAAAATTATCGGCTTTAAGCACAATATCTCCATGGGCAATGTCTGCGCGGAGCATAGCATTGTGGTAAGACCCATCGATCATCACGCGTCCATCACGCACCACCAGACGGGCATTGTCCAAGGCAAGCGGGAAGGATTTAAACATGATGGTGATATTTTTAGCACTGAGAATGATGGAATTGGGGACGATGTGGTGGCGTTTTTCGTAACGCTGTTTAGCACGAATAAAAGTATTTTCATCACGAATCTGTGCCTTAGTGGGTTTGTGTTCACTAGGTCTTAGGAGTTCTTGTACAAAGGGAATCTTCGAATCCAAGAATTCGTCTAGGTTGAAATTAATATCATTGAAAAAGAAAGTCTTTTGTCCCCCTTTGATCTGCCCCATAATCGCCCCATCTGGGGTAAAAATTTCCATTCTATCAGGTTTAAAGGTGCCCAAAAAGGTAAGCGTTTTTAGGCGTGTACCGTCATGGCGGTAGAGGGGAAGATGGTGTTCTATTGTGCCGAAGAATTCGATTTGTGCAAAGTCGCGCGTACTGATATTGAGCGCACCTTTTCTGATTCCAAAATGGCGCAAGATTGGGGAAAGAGTGAATAATTTTCTCAAGTCCTTGATTTGCAAAGAATACAGACCTGCTTCAAACTTGCCCTCCACATCCAAATTACCTAAATTAAAACTCAAGGCATGGGGGCGTGAAAAGTCCAGGCTGAATTCTAAGTTAGGAAGATTGGTTGAGGTGGCGTAGATCACATCCTGCGTGAACACTTCTTGATTCTGGGCGTGGATAAAGGCTTGAATGTTCTTTTCAAGGATTTGTTTATTTTGCGCAAGGAGATTGGGAAGACGCGCCAAGTCAAGAGCATGGGGAGGATTTTTAAGCGTGCTTCTCAGGGGATTGAAAGTTTGAGTATTGATGGCGTTATTGGTATTGATTTGGAGTTTGTATACATTGGCGTTACCAAAAATGCGCTTCTGCGTGAAATCTAAGGTGAGATTGGCGTCCAGATCGGCCATGTTGTAGTAACGCGCATGAGTGGCGTTGATCAAAATTTGATGGTGTTTGGGGGTGATATCCAGAGCGATAGTAGTCTGTTCAGCAGAAAGAGGGGAGTTATAGAGTAAAAAAGAGCCTTGATGCACTACAACATCGCCTTGCACGGACAATAAGGCGTTTGCATGGGGGATGAACTGCACACTCAAAAGCAAATCTGCACTGATAAGAGAATTGAATTTATCGATGGGTAGAGCGATATTGTAGGCTTGAAGTATTTTTTTAGCACTTTTGAACGAGGAACTTGGGGCTATCTTAATATCTGCACTTAAATGAGAGCCATTGCCTAGATTGCTGATCTGCACACGGGAATGTTCCAAGGGCATGGTTTCATAGCGGATATTTGTAGGCACAATGGATAAGGTTCGATCTTGAAGGCTTAGGGCTACTTCTTTAGCAAAGATAGGGGAGAGTGTGGGCTGAAAGCGCACCTGCGCATCTTTGACAATGGCTTGTGCACTCACCTGATCGAGCAATTTTTTGAGCAACTTTTTATCTCTAAGATTTAACAAAGCTTTGGCTTCCTGTACACGCACACTGGAAAACTCAATGTTCTCAAAGAGCCATTCTTGCACTACCGGGTGAGAGCCCTGGGGGAAATAGGGCTTGAGGAAGTCTAAATGATGGATTTCATTAGTATCTAGGGTAAGTATCAGTGTGTTAAAATCGCTTAAACCTTGAGCATGCACTTGAAGTTCAGATTTTCTTAAATTAGGCAGATCATTGAGTGGAAATAGGTCTAGAGTGAAATTAAGCTGTTTAGTGCGGCTAGAGTAATCTGCTTGCCCTAAGGCACGGACATGGTAGGGTGCTAAGGTCAAATGTAGAATATCGAGGTGTAAATCTTTGGCATTCTCCAGCGCAAATTTAGCTTCAATAGTGGGCAATTTGACATCATAAGTTTTGCCATCAAAAAATACATGCGCCTTAATCTCAGGATTGAACACAATTTCTTGGATTTTGATCTCTTGAAAATAAGATAATGCCAACAGACCATAGCGCACCCCTTGTATAATATCATCAACACGGGGGGGAGGTTTATCGGGTTTGTGCACCAACAAGGCGGAAATATCCAGCTTGCCCATATGGAGCACAAATTTATTACCAAGTTTTAGGTACAATCGATCGATTTGAAGTTTCCCCAAGTGCAGAGAAGAGATGTGAATGCCACTTTTCAAGATCAAAAATACGCCCAATAATAGTGCGCCAATGATTCCGCATAAAAAAATAAAACGAAGCATCCTCTTAGAAATGGCTTTGATCATGGGGCTTTCATTGCTGTTTTACTTGAGTATACCCATAAAATCCTATAGCATGCTTTACATTCCCAGCGGCTCACTCCACAACATGATGCGCCATGTGGAGGCCGATCTCAACCCACTTGATTTGTGGATTCTGCGCTTAATGAGAGGCCTTGGGGTGTGGCAAACACCTAAAAGTGGCTATATCTCCATTCCCATCAATGCCCAACAAGAGATCAGTAAGGGAGATTTCTTATATGCCCTGAGTGTTTCTAAAAAGGTTTATAAAAATGTAACACTCATCCCAGGAGAAACCCTTTACTTTTTCATTCAAGATTTGGCCACTACATTCAATTTGTCAGAAACGGACCTTTACAAAGCCTATCAAGCTAAAACGCGCTACCAAGAGGCCGGCATTGTGCCTGATACTTACCGCTTTACATTAGGAATCTCTGCTTCCACGCTGATGGATTATCTCACCACACATGCCGACCGCTATTATCAAAAACTCAGTCAACAGCTCCTGGGGCGTTATGATCCTCAAGAATGGGAAAAAACTTTGATCGTCGCGTCCATTGTCCAAAAAGAGGCAGCCAATGCCAAAGAAATGCCTCTAATTGCCGGGGTGATCTACAACCGCCTCAAAAAGGGCATGCTCTTGCAGATGGATGGGAGTTTGAATTATGGCAGGTATTCTCATACAAAAGTGACACGGACGCGCATCTTAGAGGATGAAAGCTCCTATAACACCTATAAGCACAAGGGGCTGCCTCCCGCTCCTGTAGGGAGTGTGAGTGTCAGCGCTATTAAGGCGGCTCTCTTCCCTGCCCAAACGAATTTTCTCTACTTTGTCAAAAACCAACAAGGCGTGCATGTGTTCAGCCAACACTATGGCGAACATATGCGCAATATCCGCAAAAAATAACCATTCACTCTCGGCAATTCTCATGTTTTGCGCAAAATATTCAAGATTTACTGAAAATCCTGTATAATCCCCACGCAATTTAAATTGTTTCCAGCGGAGGCTTCGATCGTCTTGGGCGATCAAAACGGGTTTCGCTGGGCTTATGGTAATGTTACCACTAGGGCAGGGATTGCCCGATGTTACGCTTGTGGAGATTCCTCATCGTTTAGCTGTGGGTCTTTAGCACAAGAAACCCACTTGTCTTGGACAGGTGGGTAATCACTACATAATAATACCACAAGGAGAATGGAATGCTAGAAATTAGATGGCATGCTAGAGCCGGGCAGGGTGCGGTTACGGGCGCAAAAGGCTTGGCTGATGTGCTCACCACCACGGGCAAGGAGGTGCAAGGTTTTGCAGTCTATGGGTCAGCCAAGAGAGGTGCGGCCATGACAGCCTACAACCGCATTGATTCTGAACCTATTTTAAACCACGAAAAGTTTATGAATCCCGATTATGTCTTGGTAATCGACCCTGGTTTAACTTTCATCGCGGACATTACAGAAAATGAAAAACCCGATACGACCTATATCATCACCACGCATCTGAGCAGGGACGAATTGTTTGAAAAAAAGCCCGATTTAGCTAGCAAAAAGGTTTACACCTTAAATTGCATCAAAATCGCCATGGACACCATCAAACGCCCCATTCCTAACACACCCATGTTAGGGGCTTTGATGAAGGTCTCTGGCATGTTAGAGCTGGAGTTTTTTAAAAACACCTTTAAGGAGGTGTTGGGTAAAAAAATGCCTCAGGCTTTGATCGATGCTAATATGATGGCTATCGATCAGGCTTATGCACAAGTGCAATAAAGGATCATCATGAAAAATTGGCAAGAATTTGAAATCGGGGCTGTGCTTTTCCCCTTTGAAAAGCAAGGACAAGATGAGCTCAGCAAACACAACAACGAGCGTACTTACACCAAAGAGAGCTCGTTCACTGCCAGTGTTTCCCACTGGCGGGTGGAAAAGCCCGTGCACAATAAGGAGGTGTGTATCAACTGCTTTAATTGCTGGGTTTACTGCCCTGATGCTTCTATTTTATCGCGTGAGGGCAAGATGAGTGGCGTGGATTACGAGCATTGCAAAGGTTGTGGAGTGTGCGTAGATGTGTGTCCCACCAACCCTAAATCCTTACTGATGTTTGATAACCTAGAGCCTGTAGAAGAGGCGCTTACCAAATGGCCTCAAAAAGCTGAGGGCGTTAAAAAGAAAAGTTACCGCACAGAAGGGGGTTACAATGGGCTCTAGTTATCATTTGAGCGAGGTAGAGGCATGGGATGGGTGCACAGCCAGTGCGCATGCGCTCAGGCAGGCACAAGTCGATGTTGTAGCCGCCTACCCCATCACCCCCTCCACCCCCATCATTCAAAATTATGGCTCGTTTAAGGATAATGACTATGTAGAAGGGGAGTTTGTGCTCGTGGAGTCTGAGCATGCAGCCATGAGTGCGTGCGTAGGCGCAGCGGCTGCAGGGGGTAGAGTGAGCACCGCCACCAGTTCGCAGGGCTTTGCGCTGATGGCAGAAGTGCTTTACCAAGCCTCTGGGATGCGCTTGCCCATTGTGCTCAATGTGGCCAACCGCGCCCTAGCTGCTCCCTTGAATATCCACTGCGATCACTCAGATATGTATTTGGGGCGTGATAGTGGCTGGATCAATCTGTGCACTTGTAACCCCCAGGAGGTTTACGACTTTACTCTCATGGCGTTCAAACTCGCCGAGCACAAAGAGGTGCGCGTGCCCGTAATGGTGCATCAAGATGGCTTTCTCTCTTCGCACACCGTGCAGAATGTGCGCCCCTTGAGCGATGCTGTTGCTTACAAATTCGTGGGCGATTATGTGAGCGTGCACCCCTTATTAGATTTTGATAGACCCGTGAGCTTTGGCGCACAGGCGGAGGAGGAGTGGCATTTTGAACACAAGGCCAAACTCCACCATGCGATCATGCACTCTAGCACAATCTTAGAGGGCATTTTTAACGATTTTGCCAAGATTACCGGAAGGCAATACCACCTAGTAGAAACCTTCCAAGCCAGCGATGCCGAGGTTATCATCTTTGCGCTGGGCACAACTTGGGAATCCGCCATTGTCGCGGCTAAAAAAGCGCGTGAAAAGGGCGTCAAAGCGGGTGTAGTAACCACGCATGTACTGCGCCCTTTCCCTTTTGAGCTAGTAGCCAACGCCCTCAAAAATGCTAAGGCGGTGGCAGTGATGGATCGCAGTTCGCCTTCTGGAGCTATGGGTGCACTCTTCAATGAGATTGCCGCTAGTTTGTATCAAGCCCCCGGTTCCAAGCGTCCAGTGCTGAGTAATTATATTTATGGGCTGGGGGGTCGGGATTTAACCCAAGCAGACCTAGATAGTATCTTTGAGGCATTGGCTCAGGATGCTAAAAAAGGAAGTTTGAGCCACCCCACCCAGCAGTTTATTGGGCTCAACGGACCCGAATTGTCTTATTTTTAAAGGAGAGTGCATGGTTAAAGAAGTTAAAACGCTCAAAAGTTTCAGTCAATCTGCCGAGAAATTCGAGGGTTCACACCTACTCTGCCCGGGCTGCGGGCATGGGATCATTGTTAGAGAGGTGCTCAACGCTGTAGAGGGACCCATCGTATTAGGCAATTCTACTGGCTGTTTAGAGGTGTGTTCTGCCGTTTATCCGCACACCTCATGGGATGTGCCTTGGATTCACATTGGTTTTGAAAACGGCTCAACCGCGGTTAGCGGGGTGGAGAGCATGTATAAGGCCTTGGCGCGCAAGGGCAAATACACGGGGCAACGCCCTAAATTTGTCGCTTTTGGAGGTGATGGCGCGAGTTATGACATCGGTTTCCAATTTATCAGCGGGTGTATGGAGCGCGGGCATGACATGACTTATATTTGTTTAGACAATGAAAACTATGCCAACACGGGGGGTCAGCGCAGTGGGAGCACGCCTATGGGAGCAAGCACGAGCACCACACCTGCAGGCAAAGTGAGCTTTGGGAAAAAAGAGCGTAAAAAAGACTTAACCTTGATCATGGCAGCCCATGGCATTCCCTATGCTGCCCAGTTGGCTCCTAATAAGTGGAAGGACATGAATAAAAAGATCAAAACCGCCCTAGACACGGAGGGACCTTGCTTTATTAACGCGCTTAGTCCTTGCCCAACAGAGTGGCGATACCATTCTTCTTTAGCCATTGAGATGACTGATTTAGCGGTGGATTGTCTGATCTTCCCCCTCTTTGAGATTTTCCATGGACAAGAGCTTAAAATCACCTACCGCCCGCGTAATGTCTTGCCCGTGCGCGATTATCTGGGGCCCCAAAAACGCTTCGCCCACCTCTTTAAAAAGGAAAATGAGCACATCATCGAGGCACTTCAGAAAGATGTCGATGCGCGTTGGGAATATTTGCAACGCAGAGAAGAGGCAAAAGTTTAATGGTAGAGCGTTACGCCCGCGAGGCGATGACGCGTCTTTGGAGCGAACAGCATAAATTTGAAACTTATCTACGGGTGGAAAAGGCGGTCGCTAAAAGCTGGCATGCCTTAGGGCTCATAGACGCTCAAACTTGTGAAACCATCCAGCAGGCTAGCTTTCAACTTGGAGATATCCATGCCTTTGAGCAAATCACCAAACACGATGTCATCGCCTTTATCCAAGCGGTCAGCAAGACTTTAGGTGATGCCGAGCGTTTCTTTCACTATGGCATCACCTCCAGCGATTGCATCGACACCGCTTTAGCTCTTTTACTCAAAGAAAGTCTAGGAATCATCTTAAAAGATTTACAAGAACTCTTAGAGGTGCTAAAAGCGCGCGCCTATGAGTTTAAAGACACCCTCACCATTGGGCGTAGTCACGGCATCCATGGCGAACCGATGAGCTTTGGGCTGGTTTGGGCGTTGTGGTTTGAGGAAATCAAAAGGCATGTGCACTCTTTGCAAGGCGTTTTAGAGGAAGTGGGCGTAGGGATGATTAGTGGGGCGATGGGCAACATGGCGCATATCCCCCTAGAATTAGAGGAAAAGACCTGTGAAATTCTAGGTTTAAAACCTGCGCCCATTACCAATCAAGTCATTTCAAGGGATCGTCACGCTAAGGTTATCAATGCTTTGGCGGTGCTAGCGAGCAGTTGTGAAAAAATCGCGGTGAATATCCGCCACTACCAGCGCACAGAGGTTTACGAAGCCGAAGAGGCTTTTGGTGTGGGTCAGAGGGGCTCTTCTGCCATGCCCCACAAGCGCAACCCCGTTTTGAGTGAAAACATCACGGGGCTGTGCCGTGTGATCCGTGGCTTTGTAATGCCCATGATGGAAAATGTCGCTCTCTGGCATGAGAGAGATATTAGTCATAGCTCGGTGGAGCGCTTTGTATTCCCCGATATTTTCATCACGGCGGATTTTATGTTGCACCGCCTGACAAATTTGCTCAAGGATTTGGTAGTTTATCCTGAGAATATGCGCGCAAATTTGGAGCGCACGGGCGGGCTAGTCTACTCCCAGCGGGTTTTGCTTGAATTGCCCAAACTGGGCTTTAGCAAGGATCAAAGTTATGCGATCGTGCAGGAAAACGCCATGCAGGTGTGGGGTAATTTGCAAGGAGGACAACAAGCAAGCTTATTAGAATGTTTGCTAGTTGACGCCCGCTTGCAAAGTGTATCCCGCTCCACACTACAAAATTGCTTCGATCCGCTCCACTACTTGCAGCGTACTGATCAAATTTTTAAACGAGTCTTTCAAAGCTAGTTTTAAGTCTACATAACGCATTCGACTGGTCCTTTTAGGAGTTGCTCTTGTGGACCAGTTGAGCCTAAAGAGCTAGAGCGCAAGAAAC
>NZ_FZMA01000061.1:0-3518 GCF_900197775.1 Helicobacter salomonis | reverse complement strand
GTCTTTGGTGGGTGGTTCACCCAGCTCTAGTTACGAGGGTGTTGTTTACACAGCGCGTCTAAAATCGCATTGATAAGCTTGGGTGCGTTGTCCTCCCCATAGATTTTAGAGAGTTCAATCGCCTCATTGATCACTACAACTGGGTTCGTGGGCGTGTGTAAAATTTCATAAGCCCCCAAGCGCAAGATTGCCCTTTCCATGCACCCCATGCGCGCCAAATCCCAATCTTTTAAAAGTGGTGCTAGGACATGATCTAGGGCCTTCATGTTTTTTAATGTGCCCTCTAAGAGTTCTAGGGCAAAGCGTTGCTGGGCGTTTCTGATTTTCTTTCGGGCTAAAAAATCGGGAGCTTTTTGTAGCACCGCCTCATTCCCACTTTCATAGGCATAAAGCAAGCCCACCACCGTCTCTCTAACCTGACTGCGAGTCGCCATTAAAGTTGCGGATATAGATTGAGTAATTCGATCAAGGTCTGCATGGCTTCAAAGCCCTTATTGCCCACCTTACTCCCTGCGCGCTCCAAAGCTTGCTCAATACTATCAGTGGTGAGTAGACCAAAGCTCACGGGCAAGCCATACTTTAATGTGGTGTTGGCAATGCCCTTGGTGGCTTCCGCGCTCACATAGTCAAAATGCGGGGTTGCGCCTCGAATCACCGCCCCTAGCACACACACCCCATCGTAATTTTTAGAACCCAAGAGCCTATCCAATACAAAGGGCAATTCATAAGCCCCGGGCACTCTCACCACGCTCAAGCGCGCTAAATCCCCCCCGTGTCGCTTGAAGTTATCCAGCGCGCCTTCTACCAAGCGATCGCTCACCAAATGGTTAAAGCGCGAGGCCAAAATAGCGACTCTCTCATCTCCCTTGAGGCATAATTTGCCCTCAAGACTTTTAAACTCTTGCATTAAAATCCTTTATTACATTGCCATGTATGCAAAGTGAGCAAATCCTCCACCAGAGGTGCTAATTGCGCCGTGGGGATCATATTAGGCCCATCACTGAGTGCATTCTCAGGGGTCAAATGGGTCTCCATGAAAAATCCATCCACGCCCACCACCGCGCTAGCCCGCGCCAAATAAGGCACAAAAGAGCTATCCCCCCCACTCTTCCCCTGCGCCCCCCCGGGCATTTGCACGCTATGAGTGGCATCAAAGATCACGGGCGCAAAGGCACGCATAATGACCAAAGAACGCATGTCTACCACCAAATTCCCATAGCCAAAACTCGCACCCCTCTCGCACAAATAAATCCCATGTTCCAAGCAGGCTTCATAAGTAGAGGTCTTGTAGGCACTCCTAGCGCGGGTGTTTAGAGCCTTGAGCGCGCTGTACTGCATGTCTTTGGGGTGCATAAACTGCCCCTTTTTGATATTTAGAGTGCGCTGGGTTTGGGCCGCAGCTACGATCAAATCGGTTTGACGGCATAGGAAGGCGGGGATTTGCAAGACATCAACCACTTCAGCCACAGCCCCCGCCTGCGCACTCTCATGGATGTCTGTGAGGAGTTTATAACCAAACTTAGATTTGATGCTATCTAACATTTGCAAACCCTTTGTAAGTCCGGGTCCACGATAGCTCTCCAAGCTGGTACGATTCGCCTTGTCAAAACTAGCTTTGAAGTAAAAATCAATGCGCGGGTCGTTGGCTAGAGGCTTTAGGGCTTGGGCGATAGACTCCAGCATGGGCATATCCTCAATCACGCAAGGACCGGTGATGAGCACGCATTTAGGAATTGACAAACTCTTATCCTTAAGTTTATGTATAATGGCGCATTGTAATTAGTTTTTGCTGAAAATACCACAAGGGAACATGTATGCAACTATGTTTGGCACTGGATTTACCCGATAAACAAGCGTGTTTAAAGCTATTGACGCAAGTCAAGGGCCTAGACCTGTGGGTGAAGTTGGGCTTAAGGGGATTTGTGCGCGAAGGCCCTAGGTTTGTGCAAGAAATCCAAGAGATGGGCTTTAAGACCTTTTTAGACTTAAAATTGCATGACATCAACTACACCATGCAGGAAGCCGCGCTAGAGTGCGCCAAGTTGGGCGTGGACATGATCACTTTACATGCAAGCGCGGGGGCTACTGCCCTTAAAAGCGTGGTAGAAAAAATGCGCACTCTGCCCAAAGCACCCCTGCTCATGGGAGTAACCATTCTCACCAGCTTAGACTCTCAGGAGGTGGAGCAAGTTTACCATGCCCCCCTGCAAGAACAGGCCCTGCATTTAGCCCAGCTTTGTTTTACAAGCGGGCTAGATGGGGTGGTTTGCTCGGTCTTTGAGAGTGAGGCCATCAAACAGGCCACTAGTTCCCATTTTCGCACCCTAACCCCAGCCATCCGCCCCTTTGCCCATGTCCAAGATGATCAAAAACGCGTGGGCAATTTGCAAGATGCTTTTAGAGCTAGGGCAGATTTTATTGTCATAGGCCGCCCCATTTACAACAACCCTAAGCCTTCAGAGATCACATCCCAAATTTTAGAACAGATGAGAGGTTCCCATGCAAGTATGCACGAAAGCTAGCCAACTAATCCCTTTATGGGGCAAAGAAATTGGTTTTGTGCCCACGATGGGCGCATTGCACCCCGGGCATGCTAGTTTAATTGAGCAAGCTAAAGCACAGAACGATTTTGTCGTGGTGTCTATCTTTGTCAACCCCACCCAATTTGGCCCCAATGAGGATTACCAAGCCTACCCTAGAACTCTGCAAGCGGATTTAGAACTTTGTGAAAGCTTGGGCGTGGATGTGGTCTTTACCCCAGAGCCCGCGCAGATTTACCCCCTCGCTCAAGGGATTACACTCCAACCCCCCGCCTTTCTGCTAGGCTACGAAGCGGATGCTCGTCCTAAACATTTCGAGGGGGTGTTGCAGGTGGTGCTCAAACTCTTTAACTTGGTGCGCCCCAAACGGGCGTATTTTGGGCAAAAAGATGCCCAACAACTCCTCATTATCCAACACATGGTCGCCGATCTCTTTTTAGACATAGAAATCGTGCCCTGCGTCATTGTGCGCGATTATGATGGTTTGGCGTTAAGCTCGCGCAATGCCTACTTAAGTCCAGAAGAGCGTTTGAGCGCGCGCAAACTCCCCCAAGCCTTAAACAGCATACAAGAGGCGATTATCAAGGGAGAGCGCGATAGTGTCAAACTCGTAAAATTAGGTTTAGAAGTGTTGCAAGGGCTCAAGGTGCACTACCTGAGTGTGTGCGACCGCCAGTTAGCCCCTCTAGCCCAAGTGCAACCCAACCAAACCCTCATTTTATGTGCTGTGCAAGTGGGACGGGTGCGCCTGCTAGATAATTTATGGGAGTGAGATGAAGCAAGAGGTGTTTAATATGCTAGAATTTTTACTATTCATAGAGTGGGGCATCCACTCTTGGAGTAGAAGTCGTAAGACCCACTTGTGGGCAGACTTTGATGATACCAGAATTCCCTAGCTTTAGCTATGGGGGGTATGTCAATCGCTGATTCTAGGCAAAGTGATCCCGCTTTGATGCTGATACTTGCCCTGTTTGTCTT
>NZ_FZMA01000062.1:0-2639 GCF_900197775.1 Helicobacter salomonis | reverse complement strand
AAGTATCCCAGCTACAACAAGAGCACTTCCCCCTAGAGGAAGTCCTAAGCTTTAATCTCCAAGCTCAAGAAGCCCAACTTTATTTGCAAGACCCACAAGCATCCACGCCTTTCTTAGAGGAACTAGCCCAGGCTAGAGGAGAGGACAAGGGGGTGCTAGCTTCTAAGATTTTAGACAAACACCAAGCCCATGCCAAGAAGTTAGCCGCTCTGCTAGGACACCGCCACCAATTACGCGATCGCATTGAGAAAGCGCGCAGCTTTGAGGAAGTGTTGGGCGTAGTCTACACCAGCCCCTTTGCATAATGCCCCTCATTTGGGATCGCTCAGACAAGCAGTACAAACGCTTTGTTGCAGAGAAACGCGCCCAACATGTAGAGGTCTACAAGCGTATTTGCGCGCACTATCATTTAGAGATTTCTCAGCACACCCTCTTAGCACAGGCACACAAGTACGCCAAACACGAGGCCGATAGCCATTTTCAAGTCTTTAGCGATGCCTTCAAGGGGGATAATCTCTTCGCCTTCATAGGCAGTGTGATGCGTGCCATCATGGGCGTGGTGATGGGCACTTTGGTAAGCGTGTTCTCTTTTGGAGCGGCCACCCCCTTGGGCATTAGCATAATCACCACTTCGGTTACGGGGGCTCTAGCCGATATTGCTAGCACTATTACCAGTGCTATCCTCACTGAGAATGCCATCAATGCCCAGAGTTTCTACGCCCACCAGAGTGCCAGTTTGGAGCGTGCTAGCACTCTGGGAGCGCACACCTTGAGCATGGCCTCTGTGCAGACTACAGAACTGCTCATCTATAACCCCTATGCTATCTTCCCTGAAGGGAGTATCTACAAGGATGAGAATCCCGGAGCTTTGGGCTATCGTGCAGGCCTAGAAGCCCCTCATTGTATGAAGGGCATTGTGGGCACTAAGGCCCCCAATCCCCTAGCTGAGCAACTCAGCAACAGAGCCCACAAACACCTAGCAGGCAATGCCCAATACGACCCCCTGCAACTCCCCTTTCCTGTGCATAACTTCCAAGAGGACACCCGCCTACATAAGCAAATCCTGCAACAGAATTTAAAGGCGCGCATCCTAGAAATTCAAAAGGGCTTTGCAGAGTTAGCAGGGGAATACTTTGGAGCCTTTGATGAGAGCTTGCCCAGACTCTTTAACCAGCATGAAAAAAAGTTCATCCATCCACGCATTAATCAGCTCAACACCTATGACTTCTTAGAGAAGATGCGCTACTACCCTAAGGGAGAGCGTTTGCCCCTCTTTGAACACCTGCTTGCTCCAGAGAAACTCAAGGCCCTGAAAAATCCCTATAGACCTCAGGGGTATATCCTACTCACCCAGACTACAAAGCGTGAAGAGGAAGAGCGCAAGGAGGCCTACCGCGTCAAGAGCTCTCAGTCTTATGAGAAAACTATCCAGCACCACTATACAGATCACTACACTTATAGCATTAACTATGAGGGCAAGATCGTCGCACTCAAAAGAGATGTGTACGAGCATGGGAAATTTCTGCGCACGGAGCACTTAGAGGAGAAAAAGGGACAGAGTGTTGCACTCCAACGCAAACAAGTAAAACCCTTACCTAACAAACCCCCCAAGGCTTGGCATTATGAGAATATCCAAGCTAATGAAGAAGCCCTAGAAGCTTTGGACCCTGATACCCTCTTAGAGATGGAACAGGTCTATGAGAACTACCTTGTGCAACTCTGGGATGGCTATGAGATAGAGGTGCTCAACTCTTTTCCTACACAAAGACCTCTGGCTTCTGTGCAAGCTCTAGGTTTGCCCATGCCAGATTTGTTTTTCAATTCTGTAGGGGAGGAACTAACCCCCCTAGAATTGGAGAAAAAAGCCCTCTTTGAGGAATTTGTCCAGGCACAGATTGCCAAGCGCAATGCTGAATTGAGGCAAGAGGTTTAAGGGGAGTTGTGGCACAATAGCGCAGCGTTTTGAATGTCCCCCAAAGGGGGACACTTTGACGCTTAGCGCAACTGCTGGGTAAGAGCAATGATAAGCGCTAGGACTATTAGCAACTTGTGCATGTGGCCTCCTTTGTTTAGGGTCCCACTTGCCTCCCACCCACAAGTTAAAAACCTTGTTCCCTTCTAAAGGATGGCCACACATGCCAACAAGGCATTATACCCTTTTTGGCTTCATGCATGGGGTTACTTCATTGTAGCGTTATCCGTGCTAGCGAGGCTATTCTAGCCTCGCACAGATATCGCGTTTACCTTAATGCGCGTTTTCCCTACCGCTTAATAGTTTAGAATAACGCTTTGGCTCCATGGCATGGGGTTACTTCATTGTAGCGGTGCTGGGGTTGTGTGTGCATTCTGCACCCGCAAAGATATAACGCTTTCCCTTAACTGACATTTTCCCTACTCTTTAACAATTTTGATAACGGTGTGGCTTCATGGCATGGGGTTACTTCATTGTAGCGTTATCCGTGCTAAGCGAGGCTATTCTAGCCTCGCACAGATGCCAAGTTTTTCCTTAATTTGCGTTAGTCTTACCGCTTAATAGTTTTGATAACGATCCCTGCTTTGTAGCATCGTTACGCATTTATGCACACACACAGATGCCAAGGTTTTCATTAACTGACATTTTTGCTACCGCTTAACAATTT
>NZ_FZMA01000067.1:0-970 GCF_900197775.1 Helicobacter salomonis | reverse complement strand
TTAGTCAACTTATGGTTTTGACAAAATTCATAACCCTTAGAGTTTTAAACCGATTTGATTGGTTATCTCGTTGCTGATTTTGTAGAGCAAAGCGTCTCTTTGCTTTCTCTACTCTCTCTAATAGAGGTGTGGTTAGCCACTTTCTCTATTTGTTTTTTCTATTGCTAGAACCTTTGAGTTTCCATCTCCTTTGTGCTTTAGTGAGTTTAGTTTGTAGATTTTGGAAAAACTTTTTATATGGGTAGAACACGCCATTGCTGGCTATGACTAGAGACTCTAAACCCATATCTAAACCCACGGCTTTTTTGATAGTTATGGGTTTAGGTTCAGGCTTATTATCCTCATAGCTTATAGAGAGGTAGTATTTATCTGCTACACAAGAGATAAACCCCTGCTTGACGATAGAGTTTGTAGGCAAATGCCTATGAAACTTGGCTTTAATAGCTTCTTTGAATTTGGGTAGCTTGACTTGGTTGGTTTCTTGTTTGATTTCTAAGTGTTGCGGGACACAGAAAGATTGCTTAGAATGCTTTTTAGATTTGAATCTAGGATAATCTGCTAACTTAGAAAAGAATTTATCAAAAAGCTGTGCTCAGTTGCCTGAGTGCCATTTGCAAGCTTTGAGAGTTGCACTCACTCAAATAAGCGTAAGCCTCTTGCTTTTTAAGGGGGGTGAGCACCTTTTGCATGCTAAAGTAATTTTCTCTAATGCGATGACGCGTATTGCTTTTGGCGGTATGCTAAAAAGTAGTTATAAATCACCCTAGCACAGCCAAAATGTAACTGCATCGGTGCTTTTTGCTCAACACTAGAGTAAATCCTAAACTTTATTGCTTTAAGCAATTTCTTACACCTTAACTATTTTACATCTATAACATAATTTTATAAAATATTTTTGAGGTAGAGCTATGAAAGAAAACCATTACAAACTCAAAGGCTATCTATCCACAAACAAGAGCAACTACAATCT
>NZ_FZMA01000069.1:0-1278 GCF_900197775.1 Helicobacter salomonis | reverse complement strand
AATCTTACAAGTCGCGTAAATTATGTTAGAATGAAGGCCTATTTATCAAGAGAAGGAGTTTTCATGGCTGTAAGTTTGAGTAAGGGTGGACGCGTTTCTTTGAGCAAAGAAAAACCGGGTCTTTCTAAAATTCTAGTGGGCTTGGGTTGGGATGTCAACACCAGCGATACAGGGAGTGATTTTGACCTAGATGCGTCTGTATTCTTGACCAACACATCTAATAAGGTCAATGACGAAAAGGATTTCGTCTTTTATGGCAATCTCTCTAGTAAGGATGGCTCTGTGGTGCACACAGGAGACAATAGGACGGGTGCGGGTGAAGGCGATGACGAGGTCATTAAAGTTGATCTCTCTAAGGTATCCAGTGATGTCGCAGAAGTTCACATTGTAGTGACCATCCATGAAGCCGACACACGCAAGCAGAATTTTGGCATGGTGCGCAAAGCATTTGTGCGCGTCGTCGATGAGAACGATGGACAAGAAGTTGTGCGCTACGACTTGGAAGAAGACTTTTCGGTAGAAACGGCCTTGAATTTTGGCAGGCTGTATAGAGGTGAGGGGAATGAATGGAAGTTTGCAGCCGTGGGCACGGGTTTTAAAGAAGGCCTAGCAGGTTTTTGTAAAGAATTTGGCGTCAATGTAGGTTAGGGATTTGCATGGCAGTTAATCTAGTCAAGGGGCAGAAGATCTCGCTCAAAAAAGAGGATGGGAACGCGCTTAGAGTTTTCTGTGTGGGGGCTAACTGGGGGGCAATCAGCAAGAAGGGCTTCTTTGGCAATACAAAAACCGAAGCGGTGGATTTAGACTTGAGCGTGGCCCTCTTTGGGGAACAAAGAAACTTGCTCAATTGTGTGTATTTTGGCAACCAGAGTGCCCCTGGAATCAAACACAGCGGAGACGATCGAACCGGTGATGTAGGGGGAGATGATGGTTTAGACAATGAGGTGATCAACATCGCACTGGACAGCCTAGACCCAGCAGTGCATCAAATTGTCTTTGTGCTCAACTCCTATACCCATATTGATTTTGACAAAATTCCCTTTGCCAGTATCCGTCTCTATGAGGGTTCTCCCGATCGTGTGAACAATGTTTTTGCTACCTATAATGTGGCTAAAGACGCAACCTTTGCGGGTAAAGAGGCAATGATTTTAGGCAAACTCTACAAACACAATGGCGAATGGAAGTTCAGTGCCATTGGCGAACCCACCGCTGATGACAAGTTAGAAGGCCTCCTAGCCAATTCTGTGCCCAAATACCTTTGAGACAACCTCAGCTCAC
>NZ_FZMA01000070.1:0-1983 GCF_900197775.1 Helicobacter salomonis | reverse complement strand
CCATAGGGAAGGCTTCATAGTGACTCCCATGTAAGAAGAGTGTGGCATGTTTAAAGAGATCTAGAACCTGATTTCTTTCCACTTGATAGAAAAAATATACTTCTTTAGGTCCGTATTTATCATCTAGTTGAGCCTTAAAATCATTCAGGTTCTCTAAAGTGCAATTTGCATTTAAAGCTCCCACAAAAACTAAGGGGATGCACGCTTGGCTTAGATAGTAGGCCTCTAACACAAAGCTTTGTCCTTTTTCCTTGTAATAATTGGAGATATTGAGACAATAAGGCCTACAGACAAGGTGTTCAAGTGGTATGCTACTATGTCGTCGTGCCGCGACTCCACGGTCAACTAAATCGTTGCAAAAAGTTTTGGGCGGATTGATATCTTTTGCAAAAATCCCATTTGGTAAAATACCCACATGGCAGTAGGGTTTAAGATAAGCATACCCAGGACTACGCTGATGTAAAAAATAGACGCAATCATAATGCTTAAGGGTCTGCTTGAGTTTAGAACGTAACCAAGGAATATAACTGGGATGTCTAAATTTAAAGCCAGAGAGGAGAAATTTTAAGATATTTTTGAGATATAAAGGTATAGATGTGGAAGAGTAGACCAACTCTTGTTCGCCATGGCTTTTTAAGATTTTCTTCTTGGCTCGGCATGAGGGGAGCAAATCATAAAGAAGGTCACAATTCCATTTCCCCACAATTCCAGAACTAATCAGTAAATCGCATGCAAAAGGCACACAGAAATCCCGGTAGGCTTGGGTTTCTCCCACTACACACCCTCGCGTCCAGTCCCAATATATATCAAATTCTATCACGAATAAATTAGGGCTGATTTCGCGCGCTTCTTTACTGATCCCTGCACTAGAGATCATTTGTATAGGACCTTCTCGACAGATTTTTTGCCCATCAAACCTAGAGCCAGTTGCCACAAAAACTACATGTCCTGCCTGTGCTAAGGCCACACTTAAACCATAGTCTGCTATACTCACGCCCGTTTGCAGTGGATAATATTGTTCGGTGTTAAAAAGAATTTTCATAAATGCCCTAGTCTTGCAGATTCGATGATTATAGCATTGGTTCATCTTCTTGGACAAGCTTTTGTTATAATGACTCCACTGAATTAAAATGTGAAATGTAAGGATTTGTATGCTTTTAGACTCCCTGGATATTTACATTATTTCCTTAAAGGATAGTCCAAGGCGTGTTGTTTGCCAGGCTGTTGTGGAAAATCCTCCGCCCAACGACTATTCTTTAGTATTTAACTTCCACATCTTTGATGCAATCGACAAGCATAGCCACTACTTCTCTAAAGACTTAGGCTATGTGGGTTTCATAGAGAACTCCTATTCTCCCGAATGGCTTAAGAGTAGCGATTGGTATCAAGGTTTGTATGGTCGGGAGTTATTCCCTGAGGAACTGGGCTGTTATGCTAGCCATTACATGCTCTGGCTCAAGTGTATCGTGCTTAACCGACCCATTGTCATTCTAGAGGATGATTTTGACCTACAACCCAATTTCTACGAGAGTTTGCTAGATTGTCTCAAAAGCCACTTTGATTTTGTGCGTTTATATGGCAACTTTTGGAAAGCGAATCCAAGTGTATCTGCTATTGCTAATTTAGATGGGTCTGCTTGTACACCTACAAATCCTAAGATTGAAACTCTTCTTAGAGGGCATTTTTTACTAGCAACCTACGAGGTGGATAGCACCTCTGCCTATTATCTCACCCCCAAAGCTGCTAAGGCTTTTGTGAGCTTTAGCCAATACTTTACAGAGCCCGTAGATCAGTTTTTAAATCGGGCATGCCTACACGCTATCCCTAATTTAACTTACATCCCATTGAGTGTGCGCTTTAGCAAACACCACGCTAATTCCACAGTGTTTACGCAAGATAATCTGAGTTTAAGAGAGCAGAGCTATAAACGCGTTTGGATTAGAAAATTCACAAGATTATTTTACCTAATACGCTCAAAAATAC
>NZ_FZMA01000071.1:0-1702 GCF_900197775.1 Helicobacter salomonis | reverse complement strand
GAGTACTACATCTTTTTGCAAGGCGGTATGGGGCCTGATAGAAACGCAGCCCAAGGAGCCCCTAGCAGCTTTGCTAATGTCTTGAGCGTAGCAGGGGGCAAGGGAGGGGGCAATGGTTTAGGACAGATGGGCCCTGTCAAGGCAGGCTGGTACAATCTGAATGCCAACCAGACCTATAACATCATAGTGGGCAGTGGAGGGTTATGCGTTGTGAGTTATGCAGAGAGAATTAACTAGGAGGATACCATGCAAGCTCCAGATATCAGTGCAGGTAGAGGAGGCTTAGCCCTCTTCAATGAGAGTTTAGCCCAAATGCGTGCCAGCCATCAAAATCTCGCCCAAGCCTTTGGGCAATTCAGCGAGCATCTAAACAAGAGCAGTGCCCATGTGCTCAATACCTTCAATAATGAGGAGCTCAAAGCCTACCAGCGCCTAAGAGATAGCAAAGCTGACGCCCAACAGGATAGAGCCGCCCAATTAGAGCAAGAGCGCTTCAATCAGGCCCAAGCCCAGCAACACCTAGAGAACACTTTTAGAGAAAAGCAATGGAATGCCCAGCAAGCACAACAGGCCATTATCAACAAGCAGAATGCCCAAAGACTGGCCATTGAGCAGGGTCGCAACAAAGCCCTCAATGCCCTCAGCTATGCCCAGAGCAAGGCACAGAACGCCCAGGCTACAGGCTATAACATCGATAATTTCTACAAAGGACACATCGTCAAGAGTGCAGATGACCCAAAAGCTATCCAATTTGGCAACCAAGTCCAACAAGACTTATTATACCCCGCCTACAAGAAAAAGCCCCCAGTGAACAGCACACCAGCCCCTTTCCCCATGAATAGAGAATGATGGACAAGCAAGCCATTACGCAAGAGCTTATCTTAAGAGCTTTGGCCAAGAAAGACTTGTATACCTTTGTCAAGCTCAAATGGGCACGCTATAACCTAGCCCCCTTTTTAGATAGCTGGCATATCGCCTATTTGTGCAAGGTGCTAGAGCACACTCTGCCCAGTGCGCAAGAACACTTAATCACGCGTTTGATGATCAACATGCCCCCCAGCTATGGCAAGACCGAGATCATCGCACGCTGTTTCATCGCCTGGGCTTTAGGCTTAGATAGGAGCAGAAAATTCTTTTACATCAGCTACTCTGATGATTTGTGTCGCAAAATTGCTAACCAGGTTAGAGACTTGATGAAGTCCAAATACTATGCCCAAATCTTCCCTGAACCTCTAGAGTTCTTGCAGGACAATGCCCAAGAGTTTGTGCTCAGAGAAGGAGGGGGTTTGTTTGTGACCACGCTTAAGAGTGCGCTCACAGGCTTTCATGCCCACCAAATTCTCATTGATGATCCCATCAAAGTGAGCGAAATGTCTAGCAAGAGTGCGATCAGAGCCGTGCATAGCAATTTCAAAGAGAGTGTGCTAAGCCGCTTGCAGGACAACCATAGCAATATCACCCTATTGATGCAGAGACTGGGGGATAATGACCTATGTGGCTTTTTATTGAGTGAGAGAGAGTTTGAGAGGGAGAGCATTGAGGCTTGGAAGGTGCTCAAACTCCAAGCCCTTAACACACAAAGCCAAACCTATGCAATAGGAGACTTTAGCTACACCAGAGAAGCCCAAGAACCCCTCTTTGCAGAGCGCCACAATGCAGAACAATTAGAAGCTTTGCGCCTGCAAATGGGCAATGACGAATT
>NZ_FZMA01000073.1:0-1052 GCF_900197775.1 Helicobacter salomonis | reverse complement strand
AGCCCGGCAGGTGATTCCGGAGTGTTCGCCAAGTGGTTCTGGCGTAGCCGGCAGGTGATTTTGGCGTGTCCGGCAGGTGGTTCTGGCGAGTCGAGCAGGTGGTTCCGGCGTGCTCGGCAGGTGCTTCCGGGGTCTTTGGCACGTGGTTCTGGCATGTCTGAGAGGTGGTTCCGGCATGCCCGGCAGGTGATTCCGGAGTGTTCGCCAAGTGGTTCTGGCGTAGCCGGCAGGTGATTTTGCATGTCCGGCGGTGGTTCCGGCGAGTCGAGCCGGTGGTTCCGGCGTGTCCGGCAGGTGGTTCCGGTCTGTCCGGCAGGTGGTTCTGTGGTGTCCGGCACGAGGTTCAGTCTGAGAGGCTGTGCCGGCATGCCCCTCACGTGATTCCGGCTTGTCCCCGAAGTGGTGCTGGTGTAGCGGGCAGGTGATTTTGGCGTGTCCGGCAGGTGGTTCAGGCGAGTTGAGCAGGTGGTTGCGACGTGCTCGGCAGGTGCTTCCGGCGTCTCCGGCACGTGTTTCTGGCACATCTGACTGGTGGTTCCGGCATGCCCAAAAGTTGATTCCGGTCTGTCCGGTAGGTGGTTCCGGCGTGCACGGCACGTGGTTCTGGTACGTCTCAGAGGTGGTTGCGTATGCCCAACAGGTGATT
Source organism: Helicobacter salomonis (assembly GCF_900197775.1). Lineage (NCBI taxonomy): Bacteria > Pseudomonadati > Campylobacterota > Epsilonproteobacteria > Campylobacterales > Helicobacteraceae > Helicobacter > Helicobacter salomonis. Next base: position 406 of record NZ_FZMA01000073.1, on the reverse strand, counting down.
CCGGACTGTCCGCCACGTGCTTCTGGCACGTCTGAGAGGTGGTTCCAACATGCCCGGCAGGTCATTTCGGAGAGTCGTCCAAGTGGTTCTGGCGTAGCCCGCAGGTGATTTTGGCGTGTCCGGCAGGTGGTTCCGCCGTGCTCGGCAGGTGGTTCAGGCATGGCCGTCACGTGGTTCCAGTCTGTCCAGGACGTGTTTCCAGCTTCTCCGGCAGGTGGTTCTGGTACGTCTGAGAGGTGGTTCCGCCATGGCTGGCAGGTGATCCCGGACTGTCCCCCAGGTGGTTCTGGCATAGCCAGCAGTTGATATTGGCCTGTCCGGCAGGTGGTTCCAGCGAGTCGAACAGGTGGCTCCGGCGTTCTTGGCAGGTGGTTCCGGTCTGTCCGGTAGGTGTTTCCGGCGTGTC